>JAYSXR010000246.1:0-3473 GCA_043717145.1 Chitinophagaceae bacterium
CGCCAATAAATCTTTTTAAAATCTGGTAAAGCAGGAATTAGCTTGTCAAGACAATTTGCTTTGCTTAACATCTTTCTTGTACCTGTTCCGTCTATATAATAGGCTTGGGAATTGTTAGTTTTAATTTCAAGTTGATCACCATTAAATTCATACGTGATGGAAGATAACCAATTGACCAGCGCTTCCATATTTTCAGGTCTTTGGATAAGTTGCCTGAGAGTATAGGGATGAGACAGGCTACCGGCGCTGGGATATCCGTTCAACCATTCTGTAATTTTTTTTCTGCTGACAATCAAATCTTCGTGTCCATCCATTTTTAGTACATTCAATTCAAAGTCAGCAGCTATAAACGATACATATGGCTTAACAATATTCTTGTAAATAAAACTATGAATAGTCGAAACTTCAACACGGTCCGCTACAAAATCCAACCGTCTTAAAATTGTGTCTACTGCCACGTTGGTATAAGTAATACAGGCTATTTTTTTTGTCCTGCCTAATTTTTTTGAATGCTGTAAAACATTTTTAATATGGGAGACCAACCAATGTGTCTTACCTGCTCCTGGGCCTGCGGCAATCCGAAAGTGTTGTTCTACAGGAAGCAAACTGTCTGAAGCGATAGAGGTTACGGGCATATCCAGTCAATTGAATCTTTTACATAAACAGGAACATTAAATTTGACTCTAATTGCACTGGCAGTAACAGGTACACCTGAAGCCGGAATAGATCCTCCAGCAACAGGTGATGCAACAGGCACCGTTGCATCTGGCAGCAGGAGATTGGCTTCAAGGGTATTGGCAAGTTCCAGGGCATTTTCTCCTTTTCCAACAGATGAAAGATACCTTGATGCAATGATCGCTTTTTGTTTATCCTCTTCGGTCCAGGCTTCGTCAGTAATAGCTTTGATTGCATTTTCCAGGTATTCATTAGCGTCACTTACTCTCAGTTCATCAAACATTTCGGTCAATGGCTTTTTATTTTTATACTGGTCAAGTAGAGTGACAAGTTCACTTTTATTGGATATGGAGTCGGTTATTAGAATTGGAGTATCCACATTACACAAAGACAACTCATATTCGAAAGTTTTACCCTTGTCATGGTTCTGGCCAAAAAAACGAATATTCGGATGCGTAGCGTACTGGCTTATTTTTGATGTTAGATGATCTTTATAGTCGTAGTTGGCCGTGTCAATGTTCATTTCGAATGGATGACAGCTGGTATACCCGCCGCCGCTCTTCTTTTTTCGCTCAGGATCTTTGTCTTTTAAGCACGATACAGACTTTGGAATAGTGTTCGGCTGGGTGGTATCAAACATATACAGAAAATAGTCGAAGAATCTGCCACCAACAGGAATGATAGCCGTATGCTGATCTTCTAAGTTTTTCGAACAATATTTTGCAAGCGTTGGTAATAATAATTGCTCTGCCAATCCTTCAACAAAAATCACTTTATGCGCAAACAGCATGTCTGACCTTGTTGCATCTAGAAAACGTTGGACATAGGCCTTCGCCTTTTTTCCAGCAGCGGTATCCGGAAATGTTTTTCCAGGATACCCTACGCTAATAACGCCTGCTTCGTTGTGCAGGCAAATTATTTCATCAAGGGATACGGCTGAAGTAATCTGTGTAGAATGAGTGGTGACAAAAATCTGCCTTACCTTCCTTTGATCTTTATTTTCTTTCAAAAATTTCAGAAATTTATATTGCATTGATGGATGCAAATGGGCCTCCGGTTCCTCAATTGCGAGCACTGGAAAGACCTTTGCATTGCTCCCCAGATAATTCCCATCTGCGTTAACCTGCATCTTCGCAAGTAAGAGTGACATAAAAATCAGATTATTATATCCAAGACCATTATGGGTTGCGGGGATTTTAATATCAAATGCTGCATATCCGATAATCAGCTTAAAAGCAGAATACATATCTACTTCTGATAATGCGCCATCAAAATCCGGTTTAGCGTTATTGAAAGTGGCACCCGTCCTATTTGCATAGGATAAAATTTGCCCCTTTCCAGCTTCCATTCTCTGCTGTAATTCGGTAATTAAAGTAGATGCCATAGCCGCAAAAGCAACTTTTTTAGCCTTTATTTCCTGTTGCTTAACAGTTACGCTTTTTACTGATTCGTCTGCTGACTTGATCTCATAGTCCATGAAGAAGTCGAGTACATCTCTCAGCATAGTGTTGCGACCAGTGAACATATCCCGTTCAACGTCTCTTATCGCATTTAAAAACTGGAAATCAAATTTTTGAAGTGACTCACTATCGGCTGTGGTTTGCAGGCTTGCATCGCCGCCGAAAATTCTGTAAATGAAGAATCTTAAAAATTCATGTTTAATTGTCAGCCATGCCTGATCCTTATCTGTTATATGCAAAAGAGCAGCCTGATAATCACTCAATTTTTCAGCAGGTAAATAAAATTTATAAGTAAGTTTTGCCTCATACGGCTCCTCTAATTTTGTGAGCCAGTTTGACACAGTTGCCAGGTCATCACTATTGAGGTCTTCATCAGCACTTTGCGTTATCGTCAATGCGATAGATACCGAGGGCGGCGCAGCCAGCAGACCTGCCAGGGTAGCTGTTTTACAAAAGTCATCAATTTCAAGTCGTTTGGACATCTCGTTATTGATCAGAAGGCCAATAGCTTTCAATAAACTGGTTTTACCTGCATTATTGTGACCTATAATTACGTTAACTCCGTCGTTAAATGTTATTTCATTGCCTGGGAAATTGCGAAATCCTTCAATATTGATTTTTGAAATATACATGCTGGAAAGTGTTAGGATCTAATTTTAAAATGAAATATAATATTTTAAAATGGGATTAGCGATTACAATCCTCTTCGAAGGATTTACACTGCAATCCCTAATGGGCAATTTGAATATCCCAAAATAGATTACAGCACTAAATTTAAGAGATCTTATTGCAACAGACAAGGCGCAGTACACCCGCCTTATTTTTTTTACGCCTCTGGCAAATAAGCCGGGAGAACTGCACCGGATAAATATATTGGTCATTGAGATTGGCTCGTACCGCACCATACACAATTCCAGATTAATCAAATTGTAAAGATTACTGAATGATTGCTAAAAAAAAGACTTTGCAAAAACTATCGCAATGACCCGATGCAGTACACCCGTCCTATTTTTTTACGCCTGCGGCAAATAAGCCGGGAGAACTACACCAGACAATGATAGTGGTTATTAAGATTGGCTAGTACCTCAATAAACACAATTCCAGCTACTTCAAATTCTAAAGACGCTTCAAAGCAGATATTATAAGAATCAACTTTTTAAAAACTCATTCATCCCTATCTGACGCAAATTTCTTGACAGGCTTTGTCAAAAGCAAGGTCTGCGCCTTCATTGCATTTCGGCTGGCCACGGGTTTTGCAAAAACAATCTCCACCCCGGTTTGGCCTCCTTCGGAGAAAATATTTGTGGGGTAGTATTCTTTTTACAAAAACCTTGCTTT
>JAYSXR010000247.1:0-10469 GCA_043717145.1 Chitinophagaceae bacterium
AGATAATAGGTTTCAATGAACTCTTTGGCATGCGCAGGCAATCGCTCAGTTTCTGCCATGCTAAGTTTTATCCATCTTCCAGTATCTTTTGAAAAAACCGTTTTGCACCCTTTTGGAATATCGCAAACAGCAAAAACACCTATGCCATGTATAGGCGATGATTTGAGTGCGGCAAAAGTTTCGTTTTTTAATTCGTGGAGCAATTCTTCTTTTGTCATTTGCGGATCTTTTATACAAACAAAATATGTATGGGTCGAGGAAACAATAAACCTATGTAACAGTAGCCTCTTAACCATTACGTTGCAGGCTAAAATATTTGTTCACAATGGCTGAGGAAAAGTTTATTGCGTAGTTGTGTTTTCGGTAATTAACTGGGCGATCAAACTAGTCCAGCCGCTTTGGTGACTAGCACCAAGCCCCGAACCGTTGTCGCCATGAAAATATTCATAAAATAAAACCAGGTGTTTGTTTTCAGGCCTGCTGTAAAACCAGTTTTCATCGCCATGGAGTTTGCGGTTATTTTTTTCATCCAGCTCAAACAAACTGATTACGCGTTTGGATAATTCGCCGGATACTTCGTCAAGTCCCATAAAAATACCCGAGCCTGTTGGATATTCGATACTAAGAGAGCCATCATAAAACTCGCCAAATTTTTTAATACTTTTAATGATCAGGTAATTGATGGGCATCCATACAGGACCGCGCCAATTACTGTTGCCGCCAAAAAAATCAGAAGTAGAGTCGCCGGGATCATATTGAATAGTGTACACATTACCCTCAAGGGTTACCGAATATGGATGCGCCTCATGGTATTTTGATAATGCCCGGATACCTCCATCAGATAAAAATTCTGTTTCACTTAACAAACGTTTTAATAAGGCGATCAATTTGTTTTTCGGGATCAAAGAGATGAGCGTTTTTTCTTCGTCGGCAATTTCTTCATTAGGCCAGAATTTTTTGTTTTTAATCCGGTATTGCTCAAACCAGTTGATGCGTTTGGTAAAATCCTTCAGCTTATTAAATACTTTTTTATCAATAATAGACACGGCAAAAAGCGAGGTGAGGCCTACAATGGATTGAATACGCAATTGAAGGGTGGTATTATCGGGCAGGCCCAGGGTATCGTAAAAAAAGCCGTCTTCTTCATTCCACATACCCAATTGGTTAAGGGCTTCGGCAATCAATACAAAGTGTTCAAAAAATTTGGTGGCACTGTCTTCAAAAGCCTCGTCTTCCATGGCAATTTCAATGGCAATATCCATCAGATTCAAGGCATACATGCCCATCCAGCTGGTACCATCGGCCTGCTCCAATTTGGCTTCGCTATGTAATTGTATGCTGCGGTTAAATACGCCGATATTATCTAGCCCGAGAAAACCCCCTTCAAAAATATTATTGCCATTGGGATCCTTCCTGTTGATCCACCAGGTAAAATTGATCATGAGTTTGTGAAATACTTTTTTCAAAAAAATAATATCGCCTTTGCCTGTTTTGTTTTTCTCTACTTGGTAAACCTGTAAAGCCGACCATGCCTGTACCGGCGGGTTTACATCACTGAAGTTCCATTCATAAGCTGGCAGCTGCCCGTCGGGCTTCATATACCATTCGCGCATGATGAGCAGGATCTGGTGCTTGGCAAAATTAGGATCAATCATGGCCATAGGTACGCAATGAAAAGCAAGGTCCCATGCAGCATACCAGGGATACTCCAATTTATCGGGCATTAAAATAATATCCTGGTTCTTGAGGTGTTGCCAGTCGCTGTTACGGCCTTTGGCACGCTGCTGACTTATATTGGCAATACCATCCGACTCGGTTAACCAACGTTCAATATCATAATAATAATATTGCTTACTCCAAAGCAGACCGGCCAATGCCTGCCGTTGAATATTTTTCAAGTCTTTTGAAATATCAGAAGGTAAAATGGCATTATAAAAATCTTCTGCTTCCAACCGGCGCTGCTCAAAAATATCGGTAAAGCCTTTGGTAAAAGGCGATTCCATCAATACATCACTAATACGCAAGTACACCGTTTTCGAGGCCCCGCCTTCAATAGAATATTTATACACGGGGGCGAACTTGGTTCCGCTTTTTTTATCGCGGAGCGCTTCCGTGTTTTTATCATGGATGATGGCATCATGAAAAGCGTCTTTTACAAATACCGATTCATTTTTTTTACCAAATAATTTTTCGGTATTGGTTTCGTTCTCTGTAAAAAAAATATCGTCGGGCTTTTGATAATATAAATAATGAGCGCCTAACCTTTCATGTACCGCTTTTACCATACAATCCTTATTGATGGCTTTAATGATTGGTTTTTTGTCGGGTCCGCGTGATTGCCAACGGTTAAAAAACCATAGCGTTGGAAGCACGGTAACAGGCGCGGTTGCTTTGCCCCGGTTACTGATTTCTATTTTTATACCGATATCTTTTTTATTGATTTTGGCATAAGTGATATATACATCGAAATAGGCATTGTCATCAAAAATGCCTGTATCTAATATTTCGTATTCGGGTTCGTTTTTACTCCTTCTTCTGTTTTCATTAATCAGGTCCTGGTATGGAAACTCTTTTTGAGGATATTTGTACAGCATTTGCATATAATAATGCGAGGGCAGGTTATCTAAATAATAATAGAGTTCTTTTACATCTTCTCCATGGTTGCCTTCTTTGTTGCCCAGTCCGAATAAACGTTCTTTTAAAATAGCATCTTTTCCATTCCATAAGGAGATGGCAAAACAGAGGTTACCGAAAAAATCAGAGATGCCGCCCAAACCATCTTCGCCCCAGCGGTAAGTGCGGGAATGTGATTGGTTGAAAGGGATATAATTCCACGCATCGCCATTTTCGCTGAAGTCTTCCCTAACAGTACCCCATTGTCTTTCCGACAGGTAAGGCCCCCATTGTTCCAGTGGTATATTTTTAGAAGCGTTTACTTTTAATCTTTGCTCTTCTGCAGTCATAATTACCTCTAAAATAGCCCAGCAAAGAAGAAAAACAGAAAGAAATATACATATACTGGAAACGTGTATAAATAAAAATCCGTTTACGGGCATGTCAACAATAGGGCCCTTGTTGAATACTCTATGTTTGTTTTCTAACGTTTTCTTCCCGATTGCCTTTACCGTCGTATGCTCAATAGTATGGTTCCTCCTAAGGTGAACCCGGTGATATGAGGGAATAAGCATGAGGTGGCCGAAAAACTCGGTCATGCACCTCTTAAGTTCTGGTCACTAATATTAATAGAATAATCATCAAAAAAACTACATACCAAGGCAGGTAATAATTTCTGAGAATAACGAGGTCATGTTTCACCTGCTGCTATAACCTGTGTTAAGCTGAAGGAATGATTATATTGAAAACAGCACCTTGGTTGTTGTATACGTTGATGCTGCCACCATGTGCCAATACAAATTGTTTTACTATGGCCAGGCCTAACCCTGTTCCACCCTGTTTATCTTTTGTAACAAAAGGGTCGAAAAGGGTCTTAAACAAGGTATCGGGGATACCAGGCCCATTATCCTTTATTGTTAATTCAATGCTTCCATCCTGCTCTACAGCAGAAATGCGAATAAGCGGATTTGCTACCTTATTGTCGCGCAATGCTTCGGCTGCATTACTCAGGAGGTTGATGATGATTCTTTTAAATTTACTTTTATCGCCCCAAATAGAAAGCTGGTTGGGTATATCTGTCTGGACCTGTAATAAATTAAAATCCCTGATAGATGCTGAAAGGGCAATACTATCTGTAACGATTTCTTTCAAAGAAAGTTTTTGTGTTTTAACGGGTACTTCGCGAATAAAATAAAGAAAGTCATCAAATATTTCTGATGCCTGCTCCCCGCATTGATCAAGCATATCAAGCAATTCATTTTGTATACCTTCTTCACGTAGCAGGCCAGTTAATACGGGGATATTTTTTATAGGAGACCTTAAGTCGTGCAGTAGCATACTGAGTGCGCCCCCTACGGCAGATAATTTTTCCTTTTCAAGTAGTTTAGCCTGTAGCTCAGCATTACGGATAACTTTGGCGGCACTTTGTACAAAAAGTTTTAGCAGGTAAAGTTTTTCTGTTTTTAACCGGATATTTTTTTTCAGCGCGGTAAATACAACATAATTTTCCATTTTTGCAAACACAAGTTCATCTACCTGGATGATTTCTTCGGATGAGTTGCGACTGGCAGTTTCGATAATAGTTGCCAGTTGTTCCTGGTTAAGTTTTTCTTCGCCCACTCCAATGGAAAAGATCTTTTCATAACTGCCATCTTTATGCAGCTTTCCCAATAAGGCCATATCTGTTTGCGTATAGCCTGCAATCTGGTCAAGGATATTTTTTAGCAATGAGTTAAGATGGTGTTCGGCCAGATTTATATTGGAAATAACAAAGAGAAGGTGTTCCAGGTTACGCAGTTTGTTGTAATCGTCAACGGCTTTGGTAGCCAGTTGTATAATCTCATCGGCTGCATAGGGTTTACAATGGTAGCCTACGTTTTGTCCGGCTTTGGCGACAATATCTTCAATGCTTGTATCACTGTATGCGGTTATAAATATGATCTCTGCTTTGGTATCTGCCTCCCTGATGTGCGTGGCGGTTTCCAATCCATCCCATCCGGGCATCCGCATGTCAAGAAAAATAACGGCGTACGGCCCGTTGGCGATAATGGATTGTTTTACTTTTTCAAACCCCTCTTTTCCATTCGCAGCTTTATCAACGGTGAATTTTGGTATATAGCTATTCTTGGATCCTAATAAGGGCCTCTCTGCTTCTTCACCAAAAAGGATACTTGAGGCCTGTTTTACCTGTTCATTTGTTTTTATTGGCGGGATGAGGATTTCCTCGATATTATCCCGCACCATTTCTTCATCATCAATGACCAACACCCGGGTATTTATGTTTTCTGTTTGCATAGGTTATATTTTAAAATGTACAATGGCTTCGGCCCCCTTTCCGGTACCCCCACTTTTTAAAATCAAACGGCCATCATGACTTTCAATAATAGCGCGGCAGTTAGCCAGCCCCAAACCGTTACCTTCTGTTTTGGTGGTAACACCCCGCGTGAAAAGTTTTGGCAGAACATCCGGGTCAATGCCAGCCCCAGTATCTTTCATAATTACTTCCAGCTCATCGTTTTCTACCCTTGCCACAATATCAATCTGCCTGGTATAACTTTCGCCAATGACAATACTTTCTGCAGCATTTTTTAGGAGGTTCAAAAACACCTGCATTAAGCGTGTTTTATCGCCAACAATTAATGGCAGGTCAACAGGGATATTACTTTGAACTATGATATTCCTTTTATGGAGGGTTGGCATAAGCATGGACAAACAATCGTTTACGATATTGAGAATACTCACTTTGTCCCTCATGGTGCTTTCCTGTCCCCTTATATACTGTCGTTGTATGTTTAGTATTTCGGAAATATGTGTAACAATATTCATCTGCTCCCCCAATGATTTATTTAATTCTTCTTTACTTTTTTTTTGATTCAATATTAATCCATCAAGCAGGTCAAGCAAGGCCTGTGTTTTAGCTTCCCCAAAAATGGGGATAAGCTGCGGCTGCTGTTTGCGAAAAAAATTTTCAAGATTTACAAGTGTATCATGGTCATATTCTGATAGATGTCTTTTAACCCGCGTAAGGTATGAGCCAAACCCTACCACTGCATTGCCAATATCGTGCAGTATATTGGATGCCATTTCAAACTTACTTTTTTCAACTGCCTGGTCGTGCAGTACCTGGTTTATTTTTCTTTCCCGCTCGTAAAATTCTGTAATATCATCAAACATAAAACTGAGGGAGTTGGCGTCAATTTTATTTACGGTGAAAAAAAAATGCCTTATGTCGCGGGAATTTTTTTCTCTCAGGTCTATTTCATAATTTTCTTGCAGTATTATGTTGCCGGATTCTTTATTAAATGCCCTAACCACAGCGGCAAACCCGGGTAACATTTTATCAAGCAAGGATAGTATGTTATTGGCATCGCCTAACTCATAATGCATAAAAAAGGGCATTAATAACTGTACCCCTTTTGCATTTATTTGTGTAATGGCTCCGGATAAATCCGACTGAACCAAACCCACAGGTATCTGATGGATGATACTGAGCATTTTCTGTACCTGCTTTTGCATGGCGGCCGTATCATTCATCATTTTTTCAGCGTTTTTTAACCAGGAGGTACTGATGGGAATGACCGGCTGATTTGAGCAAGCGTAGCCTCACTTTTGTTGGTTGGGTTACATAGGTAAACATGTAATCCAGCTCTTCATCCACATCCGGCGAGTTGTATTTTTCTGCCACCATAAAATTATTAGTACATGGCGCTACTACAGTAAAAAAATGTTTGCCAATTGCATTTTCGGGAGCAACGCCTGCAATGTCAGACTCGGCTTTATTATAGGCAACGATGATACCTTCTGTGCTCATTTTTACCACACCAAACGGGAGGCTGTTATAAACCTTGTCACTTTGTTCTTCCAGCCAGGCAATTATGTTAACAGAAGAAAATTCGGTAGACATATATTTTTTTTAAGGTAAATGAGTTATATGTATAATAGCGTAATGTAAGCTGTTTTGAAAGCCCGGAAAAGTTAAAAGCTTGGGGATACTATCTGCCACTTTCTTAACAAGATAGTAGTGTATGGCTTACACTTTACCGCCTTCTTGTAAAATAGTTCGATTGCTTTTAACAGCAGGTTTCAAGTATTAGTCCAAGGGGCTTGTTACGCATTTGCTTACGCAAGATGTAAATTACATTATCAAACCGCTATTTCATGAAAAAAATCACCGCCCCGCTATTCCTCGTCGTTTTGCTCGCTTATATGCCTGCCCAAAGGAAAAGGGTTATTGTTTGGCAGCCATCACATCAAACCAATACCGGTAAGGATTTTAGTGAAGCGGCCGTAAGTAATGCCATAGCAGAAGCTGCAATGGCAACCAAACCAAACTTCAGGGAATACAAAGTATGGAGTTTTGGCAGAAAGGATGTACACAATGCCGATAGTGGAAGCAATACCATGATCGCCAATACCTCTGCTGTTGTAGATGGCAGGCTCTCAGGATATGCATGGGAGTTGCAGCAGGCCAACCGGCACAAACCGGATGTATTTATTGCGCTGCACAACAATGGCGGCACAAAACGCCATGCAGTATGGGGCTATATACATTATGGGGATGCGCATGAAGCAGAGAACCGCGAACTGGCAGCTCAATTAATAGCCGCAATCGCTTCTGCCACAACACTGGAAAACCGCGGCGTATTGCTCGACAGTACCTCGGGCCGCAACGATTACCGTTGTATCACTACAGGTAAACTTTCTTTTTATAGTTTGGATGAACATGTGAATAGTTCGCCTATCCGGGTTCTATTGGAAATAGGGGACAATGCAGCGAGCCACGATTTTTTGAATGACCCTGTTAATCAGCAGAAGATTGGGGGAGCTTTAAAAGCAGCTTTAGTGAAATGGATGGGGCGGAGATAATGAGTGGTTGATTGATTATTTGATTTAAAAATATGATTTTACCTTACAAGAGCCGGTTACTGTTCAAATATTTTTTTGGTCTCGTAAAGTGCTTTTATCGTCAGGAAATAGGCCTGGTCATCCAGCAGTAGAATAGGCTGTGAAATTAGCTCACCTGTTTTCCGGTTAGTGAAAGATATTTTTTTAATGGTTGAGGAAAACAAGATTTCAAAATCTTCGGGACTTACTTTATACCAACCTGAAATATTATCTTCACACAATTCAGGATTTGCAGATACCAGCGTCAGCTTTTTTCCATCCATCAATGCTATTGTCAGGGTATCTTTAAAAAAACACTTACCCAAGCCTACGGTAAAAAGATTAAATCCTGAAAAACCATTGATTTCCCCCGTGCTGTCGTTGTTTGAGAAGGTTGGCCATAATTTTAAACCTTTTAGCTCTCCGTCCTTTACTATCAGCGGAATGGTTACGTGGTAAAAGAAATGTTTTCCATCGGGCACAATTTTTTTAATAATGGCCTGGCCCGTTTGTGTGTAAGCCGAATTACAGGAAAGGAGCAGAAAAAATATTCCATAGAGGATGAGGGGCCTTATCTTCATTCTTTATATTTGTAGATTGTTAATAAACGAATATATACACAAGTAAAGAATATTTTCTACATTGCCCGGATGTTATTTACTCCAAACCGAAGCGTATTAATTTTATTTTAATGAAAGCAACAGGGTTCATTTTCTTATTGTGTATAGTTTTTCCCGCATTCTCACAACAACAGCATCAATTTAAAACCATATCCCCGGATCAATCTGCCATAACCTTTGTTAATAAACTTGAAGTTAACGACAGCAAGTTTTTTGATTATAATGACTATGGAAACAGCAGTGGCGTGGGGGTGGGTGATTTTAATAATGATGGGTTGACCGATATTTTCTTTAGCGGTAACAGGGTTCCTTTTAAACTATACCTGAATAAAGGTGATTTCCATTTCAAGGATGTAACCAGCCAGGCGGGAGTTGCTGGAAATGGCAACTGGGGTACCGGGGTTAGTATTGTAGATATTAACGGCGACGGGCTGCTTGATATTTATGTTTCGCATTCCGGTAATTATAGCTTTGCCGATTCCAATAAACTTTGTAATGAATTATTTATCAACCAAGGAAGCGATGCCGGCGGAGTGCCTCATTTTAAAGAAATGGCCAAAACCTATGGGTTGGATTTACCGGGCTCGCAAACAACACAGGTGGTTTTTTTTGATTATGACCATGACGGAGACCTAGATGCCTTTGTTCTCAACCATGCGAAGAATACATATATCGTATTATATGATGCCGCCTATTTTCAAAAGAACCCTAACAAAAATTATGCAAACATGCTGCTTCGCAATGATGGTGGTCATTTTACAGATGTAAGCAGGCAGTCAGGTATGCTAAGCTCAAACATCAACTTTGGGTTGGGCGTTATCGTTAGTGATATCAATAATGATGGATGGCCCGACATTTACTGCACATCCGATTTTGAAGAGCGGGATTATCTTTATATCAATCAGCATGATGGAACATTTAAAGAGAGCCTTGCCTCCAGCATGGGCCATATTTCGAATTTTTCAATGGGCGTTGATATTGCCGACATTAATAATGACGGACTTTTGGACCTGATGACGGTAGACATGAAACCCCCATCCAATTACCGGCAAAAAGTAATTGCCACACAAGACAATGATGATAAATTCAGAAACTTGGTTAAACTTGGCTTTTATGCACAATATCCCAGGAATATGTTGCAGATTAACCAAGGAATAGATATTAACGGGATCCCCCATTTTTCTGAAATAGGACAGATGGCTGGCGTGGCAGCAACAGACTGGAGCTGGTCACCACTTTTTGCAGATTTTGATAATGACGGCTGGAAGGACCTTTTTATTTCCTGCGGTTATGCAAACAATGATAACCTGGATGTAAAAAACAGGTATAGAACGGGTAAAGAGCTTCCTGGTCAATCCTTATCACTTACCTCACAGTTTTTTAAAAACCGGGAAGGGCATGGATTTGTAAACGTAAGCAATCAATGGAAAGAAAAAGAAGAAAGCCTGTCGTATGGAGCGGTATATGCCGACTTTGATAATGATGGTGCATTAGATCTGGTGATAGCCAATATTAATGATGTTCCGCTTGTTTTAAAAAACACCGTAGGTGGCGGTAATTATCTTTCGATAAAATTAAATGGAACAGGGCTCAATCGTTTTGCCATAGGCGCAAAAGTAGTTGTACAAAACGGTGCGCAGCAACAGGTACAGGAGCTTCAGCCGGTAAGGGGTTATGAATCTTCGCAGGATTATATACTTCATTTCGGATTGGGTAAACAAACCACAGCAAACATCAGGGTAACCTGGCCTGATGGAACAGTTAGTGAGATAAAAGACCAAGGGTGTAACCGGCTGGTTGAACTGCAACAGGTGACCGCAGCGGCACCCGCTCCGGCTGAAAAAAAACCTGCCCCACTTTATAGGCAAATCAACCTGCCGGAAGCCGGAACATTTATTTCTAAACAAAATGACCACCCTGATTTTAAATACCAGTTTACTTTACCCTATAAAGTGTCTGATGCGGGACAGGTAGTTGCTATAGGGGATATTAACGGGGATGGGTTGATGGATTATTATATTGGTGGTGAAGCGGGCAGCGAAAAGTTTTTTATGCTGGGTACCAAAGAAGGACTTTTCACAAAATTTGATCCGGGTTGCTTTGAAGCAACTGATGATAATATGTCAGCTGTGATTACAGATATTGATAAAGACGGAAACCCAGATCTTATCATTGTAAGCCGCAAAGGAAGTAATACACAACCGCAGGTGTATAATAAGGATACCATCTATGTTAGCCGCGTATATCAAAATACAGGGAAGGGAAAATTTTTAGAAGTTCCAGGTGCATTAAGTGGTATATCTTCTCCGGTGCGAACCATTGCAGCGGGTGATATAGATAAAGATGGCGACA
>JAYSXR010000248.1:0-10448 GCA_043717145.1 Chitinophagaceae bacterium
GGTCCGTTTCTTATCTAAAAGGAAAATGATGCTCGGCTTTCAATTGCTAAGCTTTATTTTCGCTTCAAACCTGATAATAACATGGAGGCAGTGATTGAAGCCATTGGCAAATTATTTGAATCAATCGGCAATGGCAAACCTGCCAGGATTGAAAAACTGCCCCAAAGCGGAAGCGATCGAATTTATTTTCGCATTTATTCCGGCGAAGAAACATGTATTGCCACCTATAACCTTAACCGGAAAGAAACACAAACCTTTATTTATTTCAGCCGCCATTTTCTCAATGCCGGGTTACCTGTGCCACAGATATTGGCTGTGAATGCAGAAGATACGATTTATATCCAGCAGGACCTGGGAACGGAGTCTCTTTTAAATAAACTGGAACAACATGGGCATGGTGAATATGCGTATAGCCTGTTTCAAAAAAGTTTAGCAGAGCTGGCCCATATGCAAATATTGGGTGATAAAGGATTAAACTACGATTGGTGCCTCACGGCTAAAGAATTTGGCAAGCAGGCTATTATGAGCGACCTGTTATATTTTAAATACTATTTTCTGGATACCCTGCAACTGCCTTATGATAAACAGGCGATGCTGGATGATTTTGATGCACTAAGCACCTATTTAACCCGTACAGAAAATAAATATTTTATGTTCCGCGATTTTCAGAGCCGGAATATTATTGTAAAAGATGATGCGTTGAATTTTATTGATTACCAGGGAGGGATGAAAGGTGCGTTGCAATACGATGTGGCTTCTTTATTATGGCAGGCAAAAGCAGAACTCAGTGAAGAGTGGAAAGATTCATTGTTAGTATATTATATGGACCAGATAGATAAATTACTGGAACGACCGGTAGACCGTATCACATTTGTAAGCCAGTACAATGGATACATATTGATCCGTTTATTACAGGTAATAGGTGCCTATGGCTTTCGTGGATTATTTGAACGCAAAGCGCATTTCCTGGCCAGTATTCCATTGGCATTGCGGAACCTCAAATTTTTTATTGATGATAAACGCGTTGGAATAGTTACACCAGAATTTGATCGTGTATTACGGCTGGTGGTAACAGATGAAATGATACAGCGATTTGCACCTACGCAGGCAAATGAACATACCAAATTAGTTATTGAAGTAAACAGTTTCAGTTATAAAAAAGGCATTCCGGCTGATCCAAGTGAAAATGGTGGGGGTTTTGTATTTGACATGCGTGGTATCTTAAACCCGGGCCGCTTTGATGAATATAAAATATTAACCGGGAAAGATAAATCAGTCCAAGATTTTTTAGAACAACGCACAAAAATGAACGAATACCTAAATAGTGTATGGGATCTCATAGATATTACTGTGGAAGATTATTTAAAAAGAGGTTTCAGTCATTTAATGATCAACTTCGGATGCACCGGAGGACAGCACAGAAGTGTATATGCAGCAGAACAAACTGCCAGGCACTTGCGGAATAAGTATAAAGCGAATGTGGTATTAGAACACACCAATAGTGCGAATTGGCGAAAGGAATTATAATGTAGATTATGAAAGCAATGATTTTTTCTGCAGGGTTGGGGTCCCGTTTAAAGCCCTGGACTGATCATCATCCCAAAGCATTAGCGGTGGTGAATGGCAAGACTTTGTTACAGCGGAATATCGAGTACTTGCAAAAGTACGGCATTGGTGAAGTGATTGTGAACGTGCATCATTTTTCAGATCAAATTATATGTGCCCTTGAGAAAAATAAAGGATGGGGTAGCTTAGTTACCATTTCTGATGAAACAGATGCAGTATTGGAAACAGGTGGTGGATTAAAAAAGGCATCCTGGTATTTTAAGAATGAGCCAATTTTTGTAGTGATGAATGTTGATATACTTACGGATATGTCTCTCTCGAAAATGATTGAGCAGCACGAACGTTTGCAACCTATGGCTACATTGGCGGTTAGTGACAGGGCTACTTCACGGTATTTTTTGTTTAATCAGCAGCATATCCTATCCGGATGGGAAAATGTAAAAACAGGTGAAAGGAAAGTAGTGAAAAAAACGGGCATTCTTTTTCAAAAAGCTTTTAGCGGCATTCACGTAATCAACAGTTCTCTTCTTCCCCTTATTAAACAGGAAGGAAAATTTTCAATGGTAGATGTGTACCTTGATCTGGCGAAGGAGTATATGATCTGCTGCTACAATCATACCGGCGCAGCATTGATAGATGTTGGCAAACCCGAAAGTATCCTTTCAGCAGAAACCATCTTTATATAATCGTTTGCAATGAACAAAATCAGGTTCGCCATAATTGGGTGCGGAAAAATTGCACAAAGGCATGCAGTGCATATCCTGACTTATGGAGAATTGGTAGCTGTATGTGATGTGATAGAAAATAAAGCAAAATTACTGGCTGTTGCGTATGGAATTCCTTATTTTATTTCGATAGAAGATCTTTTATCAGCCAGTGTTGCCATAGATGTAATGGTAATCTGCACACCCAACGGGTTGCATGCGCAGCAATCGATTTTTGCATTAAAAAATGGATGTCATGTATTGGTAGAAAAGCCGATGGCGTTAACATCGGGCGACTGCAAGCAAATGATTTTAGCAGCAGAGAATTCGGGTAAGCAATTATTTACGGTTGTACAAAACCGTTTCAACCAGCCTGTGATTGCTGTAAAAAGAGCATTGGATGATGAAATGTTTGGAAAGCTGTATAGTATTCAATTAACTTGTTTCTGGAACCGGAGCGATGCCTATTACAAAGATTCATGGAGGGGTTCAAAGGAGATGGATGGTGGAATTTTGTTTACGCAGTTCAGTCATTTTATAGACCTGCTGTACTGGTTTTTTGGCGACATCAAAAGTGCCTATGCTATTTCAAAAAATTCAGCCCATCCCAATGTTATAGCGTTTGAAGATAATGTGGTGGCAGCCATCGAATTTAGGAATGGCATCATCGGCACCATTAATTTTTCAATCAATAGTTTTGAAAAAAACCGGGAGGGTTCATTAACTATTCTGGGTGAGAAAGGCATAGCTAAAATTGGTGGCGAATACCTTAACACAATCGAATACCAGGATTTTCAAAATGGGCAATTGGAAAATTTCCTGGATTCCGGTGAGGCAAATGATTATGGTCAATATAAAGGATCCATGAGTAACCATGGTAAAGTTTACCAAAACCTGGCAGGTTCATTGCAGAAGGGAAAACCATTTTACGCAACTCCGCTTGAAGGACTGAAGACTGTAGAGATAATTGAAAGAATTTATCGATCAATAAATAGTAACCAATAATAAATTTTGCCTTATGTTTTTGTAAGAAAAGAATCATCAAGGCCTAAAGGCCCAAAAGTAAATTAATAATATGCCTTATCAATCGTCATCCTCATCTATTAGGGATGTTAACTTCGGAACAAACGTAAACCTGGTGGAACCATGTAATGTATATGAATGCACGATTGGCGATGATTGTTTTATTGGTCCCTTTGTTGAAATACAAAAAGGTGTTATCATTGGCAACAACTGCAAGATCCAATCACATAGCTTTATTTGCGAACTGGTTACAATCGGAAACGATTGCTTTATCGGGCATGGAGTAATGTTTACCAATGATACTTTTAAAGAAGGCAAGACCGCTGGCGATAAAAAACTATGGACGCCAACAACCATTGGTAACAATGTTTTAATAGGCAGTAATGCCACCATACTTCCGGTTGCCATATGTGGCCATGTTGTTATTGGTGCAGGTGCTGTGGTAACAAAAAATATCACAGATCCCGGCGTATACGCCGGAAATCCCGCAAAAAAAATAAGTTAGGGGTGAAAAAGGCCGGACCTATATCCATTCATTTTTATACTCAACACTTAAGCTTACACCTTAATATAGATCTTCTTTTTATCCAGTACATAAACAATGGCCCAATAGATGGCGATCATACAAAGTGCATAAAATAACGAACCTACACGCAAGTCGGTGGCTATGTTCTTACATATATGTTCGTAAAACCAAGGGAAGAATGTTGTATACACTTTTTTCCCTTCAGGGGTTACGTGGTCTGTCCACCTTAACATGGCCAATACCCTTGGCAGGAAGCCGCTTAAGACAAAAATGAACAAAGGGTTCTTCCCAAATACATCAAAGAATTTACTCCATGCACCCCTGGCTCCTTTAAATTCGACCAGGTATATCAAAACACCCAGGGTCATAATGGCAAGGCCGGTTGTGTAGAGTACATAACTGCTTGTCCATATTTTTTTATTAACGGGGAAAACCATATCCCAGCAATAACCTGTAAAAAATAATATCAAACCTGCCACAAACAAATGCGACAGCATTTCGTAGCTTTTACCTTTTTGCTGAATGTATTGTCCTACAAAAAAACCAAAAATAACTTGTGCAATAGCAGCGGTGGTGCTGGGCAGCCCTTCTGGATCAAAAGGAACACCTTCTCCTTTATAAATATGACTAAGGCCTAACAGGTTAATATCTATTTGTGTACCAAACCATCCCGATAAACTGTAAGGGTCGCCAGGGGCACCTGCACAAAGACAAATAAACCAATAGGCCAGCAACATGATCCCGCTAATAACAAATGCGCCCCTTGTTTTGGCATAATACACAATTATGGAAGCAAAAAAGTAACAAAGTGCAATACGTTGTAATACGCCAAAAACCCGCACATTATGCCAGACTTTCCAGGCAATATTTTCACCATCCCACCTGATGAAAGGGCTCCAGTTAAGAAAAATACCAATGGCAAAAATGAGTAATGTCCTTTTGATCACTTTTTTCCAGAATACTGCTGGCCCGGCCTGTTCAAAACGGGGCATTACAAATGCCATGGCATTTCCCACGGCAAAAAGGAAAAAAGGAAAAACAAGGTCGGTAGGTGTACAGCCATGCCAGGCAGCATGCTCCAGTGGAGAATAAATATGTGCCCAGGTTCCGGGATTATTAACCAGTATCATCAGGGCAACCGTTGCCCCTCTGAAAACATCTAAAGAATAATAGCGTTGGTTCATGACAAGTAATTGTGCTTATGAAGATAAGAAGGATAGGAAGATATTCTGCTGGTATTTGTCACGTCAATACGTGTAAAATAAACCCTACATCGATAGAAGATTGCCTTTCAGTGAAGATAAATCCTAATATTTGCTAAAATCTGTTTATGATCTTTCCATAATCTTGTCTGCTGGGTGGAATTATTGTTACTTTGGCAGATACGCGATTTTATTTTTTGAATTATGAGTAGAAATATATTGATTACCGGGGGTGCCGGGTTTATCGGTTCACATGTGGTGAGGTTGTTTGTGAATACCTACCCTGAATACACAATTATAAACCTTGATGCCCTGACTTATGCCGGTAACCTGGAAAACCTTCAGGATATTGACAAAAAATCCAATTATCATTTTGCCAAAGTAAACATACTGGATGCTGAAGCGTTGGCAAATACATTCGATCAATACCAGGTTACAGATGTTATACATTTGGCTGCCGAATCGCATGTAGACCGTTCCATTGTGTCACCGCTTGATTTTGTATATACCAATATTATCGGTACGGTAAACCTGTTAAATACCGCGCGGAATAAATGGAAGGCTGATTATTCAAAACATCGGTTCTATCATATTTCAACGGATGAAGTATATGGCAGCCTGGGCGAAACCGGTTTCTTCACTGAAACAACAGCCTATGATCCTAACTCGCCCTACTCGGCTAGTAAAGCTTCTTCAGATCATTTTGTAAGAGCTTACCGCGAAACATATGATATGCAGACCATCGTATCCAACTGCTCTAATAATTACGGCCCCTATCATTTTCCGGAGAAATTGATCCCCCTTTTTATTAATAATATCATCAATAAAAAGCCTTTGCCGGTATATGGGGACGGCTTATATACCAGGGACTGGCTGTTTGTAAAAGACCATGCAATGGCCATTGATCTTATATTTCACAAAGGTGGAAACGGCGAAACTTATAATATTGGCGGGTGTAATGAATGGAGGAATATTGACCTGGTAAAATTATTGTGTACATTAATGGACGAGAAATTAGGCCGGGAAAATGGGTATAGTGAAAAATTAATCACTTACGTAAAAGATAGGCCGGGCCACGACAGGCGTTATGCAATTGATGCTGCTAAAATTAATAAAGAACTGGGTTGGAAACCATCTGTAACATTTGAAGAAGGGGTAAGCGAAACCATTGATTGGTATTTAGATAATACTAAATGGTTACAAAATGTAACCAGTGGATCTTATCAAAACTATTACCAATCGATGTATAACAATAGATAATTATGGAGGTTGAAAAAACAAATCTCGAAGGGTGCTTTTTGATCCACGATACTTTTTTCGGAGATCACCGCGGTTATTTTTTTGAAAGTTTTAATAAAAATACATTCCTTGAAAAAACAGGAATGAACATAGATTTTGTGCAGGATAACCAATCAAGCTCACAAAAAGGGGTGCTACGGGGTTTGCATTTTCAACACGGAGAATTTTCACAGGCGAAATTGGTACGTGTATTAGAAGGACGGGTATTGGATGTTGCGCTTGACCTGCGAAAGGCATCTGTTACCTATGGCCAACACCTGGCTATAGAGTTATCTGGCACCAGTCACACACAACTCTTCGTTCCGCGCGGGTTTGCACATGGTTTTTTGGTATTAAGTGATAAAGCGGTTTTTTTTTATAAATGTGATAATTTTTACAATAAAGTCTCTGAAGGAGGGATTATTTTTAATGACCCCGACCTGGCAATTGATTGGAAGTTAGAACAGAAAGAGCTATTACTATCAGAAAAGGATACTATGCTTCCAACCCTGAAAGAAATTGCTAATACTTTAAATCTTTAATTTATGAAAGGCATTATCCTGGCAGGCGGATCAGGTACAAGGTTGTACCCGATAACAAAAGGTATCAGTAAGCAATTGATGCCTGTGTATGATAAGCCGATGATTTATTATCCGCTTTCAGTGTTAATGCTTGCCGGTATCAATGAGGTGTTGATTATTACAACACCTGAAGATACCCTGCAGTTTCAACGTTTATTAGGCGATGGCTCTGAATTGGGCTGCCGCTTTTCTTATGCGGTACAGGCAGTACCCAATGGCCTGGCACAGGCATTTGTAATAGGCGAAAAATTTATCGGTACCGATAAGGTCGCATTGATCCTTGGCGATAATATATTTTACGGTGCAGGGTTTAGCAAACTGGTACAGTCGTTTAATGAGGTAGAGGGGGCTGCTGTATTTGCTTATGAAGTAAACGATCCTGAGCGGTATGGTGTAGTTGAATTTGATAGTAAACAGAATGCCATATCTATTGAAGAAAAGCCCGAAACACCCAAATCAAATTATGCCGTACCAGGTTTATATTTTTATGATAATAGTGTAGTAGCGGTTGCCAAAAATATGAAACCATCCCCTCGAGGCGAATATGAGATTACCGATGTAAACCGGGAATACCTTAGGCAGGGAAAGTTAAAAGTTGGGATCATGAACCGGGGAACAGCCTGGCTGGATACCGGCACATTTGACTCATTCGCAGATGCCTGCGAATTTGTTCGGGTAATCGAAAAACGGCAAAGCCAGAAAATCGGCTGTATAGAAGAGGTGGCTTACCGTATGGGATATATTGACCATTCGGCGCTATTATATCTGGCTGATAAATATGCCAAAAGCGGCTATGGCGACTATTTGCGGAGGATAAAGCTTTAACCTGTTTTTTTAAAAGGGCTTATTTCGCTATCAGGGTATAGCAGCCTTCCCTAAAAAGATTCTCGTTGTAAAAATAATTTTTAGTAAAAGGGTTAAACAAAAAATGTTTAGCGCTGTTAAAGTTTTTATGAACGCCTTCACCATAAAAGACCTCGAAAATTTATCTGGTATTAAAGCGCATACCATCAGGATATGGGAACAGCGGTACTCATTTCTCAACCCACAACGTACCGAAACCAATATCCGTTATTATACTAACTACGAATTACAGACCATACTGAATATCGCGCTGCTCAATAAATATGGGTACAAGATTTCACATATAGACAGGATGTCATCTGAAGAGATGAATGAAAAAATCCTCTCCTTATCACAGGTGCAGGCACAACAGGAAAGGCTCGTTAATGAACTCATCCGTTGTATGGTTGACCTGAAAATGGAGGAATTTGAAGAAATAATAGACTCTAATATCCGGGCAAAGGGTATTGAAAAAACAATCATCCAGATCATTTTCCCTTTCCTTGAACGTATAGGTATTTTATGGATGACAAACCACATTAATCCGGCACAGGAACACCTTGTCAGCAACGCCATCAGGCAGAAGTTGATTGTTGGGATTGACAGCATAAAAATCCTTCTTAAACCTAAAGAAACCGCTTTATTATTTCTGCCTGAAGGTGAGCACCATGAACTGGCCCTGCTATTTGTTCATTACCTCTTAAAGAGCCGGGGTATGAAAGTATTCTATTTGGGTACCAATGTGCCGATTAAAGATGTAGAATATATTGCCAAATTAAAGACGCCAGATTTTCTTTATACCCACCTTACTTCCGTTTCCCCAAACTTTAATTTTGAAAAATTCCTCATTAATGCCCATAACCGTATGCCGGATAGGTCTTTCATTGTTTCCGGCCCCCTTACCCAATCTTACAAAAAAGGGGTACCCGCCAATTTCAAGTTCAAGAAATCGCTTGGCGAGGTAATGGAGTATGTAGCTTCAGTAGGATGATTTTTTACTAACACTTTTATCTGCTACTTAAAAAACGGATTAGCCATCCATTCCCAAATTCAGATATATCAAATCATCTATCCTGCATATCTGTTGCCCGTAATGATATAAACTATCGTTTTACCACCCCCGAAAATTAATAAAAAGTATATCCAGAACCTGGTAAACCTCGTATATAAAGCATTTGAATGTCGTAAACGCCTGATATTGTTTGTTTTATTGTTTGCCATTAAATGTTAAACAAAAATTTGGCAGAACAACTATATTTTGTTTAGTTTTACAGTATCAATACTTAAACAAAAATGTATGTCCACTTTTGAATTTAATCAGTTATTGTTGAGCAATACAGAATTTTTGAAGCCTTTTGCGATTACCCTTACTCGCGATAATGAGGCTGCCAAAGACCTGATACAGGAAACCCTGTACCGTGCTTTGGCCAACAAGGAAAAATACAATGTGGGCACGAATATTAAAGCATGGTTATATACGATCATGCGTAATATTTTCATTAATAATTACCGCAGGAAATCCAAGCAAAGCACCATATTCGACAGTACACCCAATGAATATCTGCTCAACCTTAATCAAACAGCGGTTGCCAATGAAGCCATAGCAGGTATTAATCTGAAAGAGGTGCAAAAATCCATTTATCACCTGCCTGAAATTTTCAGGAACCCGTTTCTATTATATTTCGATGGGTTTAAATACCATGAAATAGCTGATATGCTGGGCGAACCGTTAGGTACTATCAAAAGCCGTATCCACTTTGCCCGTAAATTATTAAAGACAAAGATTCAACGTTATTGAACTATTTCATTTAACTTTCTGACATAACCCTTTGAGCAAGAAAGTTATTATTATCGGGAGCGGTTTCGCGGGCCTTTCGGCTGCATCATTCATGGCAAAAGCCGGTTGGGAAGTAACTGTCTTGGAAAAGCACAAAACCCCGGGTGGACGTGCTAGGCAAATGAAAGCAAATGGCTTTACATTCGATATGGGTCCGAGTTGGTATTGGATGCCAGACGTTTTTGAAAGGTTCTTTCAACAATTCGGGAAGTCTGTTTCAGATTATTACCAACTGGAAAGACTTGACCCCTCTTATCGGGTATATTGGAAAGATGGGCCGATGGATATCCCGGCAGACTTTGCCGCTTTACAACAACTATTTAACTCATTAGAGCCAGGGAGTGGTCACCAATTAGAACAGTTCTTAGAAGAAGCGGCCTTTAAATACAAAGCAGGTATAGAAAAACTAGTTTTTAAACCAGGTAGGTCACTGACTGAATTTGCAGATTGGGACCTGGTAAAAGGAATTTTTCGACTTGATGTTTTTAGTTCGATGCGATCGCACGTGGCAAAATATTTTTCAAACCCAAAACTGGTTGAACTCATGGAGTTCCCGGTTTTATTTCTCGGTGCGTTACCGGAACACACACCGGCTTTATATAGTTTGATGAATTACGCCGATATAAAAGGCGGTACCTGGTATCCGAAAGGTGGTATGTATAGCATTGTAAAAGGGATGTACGAACTGGCCATTGAACTGGGTGTTCATTTTCATTTTGAACAGGATGTACAGGAAATTGTGATTGATAATGATGCTGTGGCAAAAAAAGTCGTGTCCCGTTCAGTAACGAATGAAGAAACCGTTTACGAAGCAGATGTGGTAATTGGTGGTGCAGACTATCACCATATTGAAACAGTTTTATTACCCGAAAAATATCGAAGCTATTC
>JAYSXR010000249.1:0-3459 GCA_043717145.1 Chitinophagaceae bacterium
GCATTAGGTGCTACATTATTGCTGCCACTGCCCGAAGTATAGGCATCACAAAATGAATAGGTAAGTGAATCACCGTCTGCATCACCTGCCCCAAAATCAAGTTTGAATGATTTATTGGCACATACTAGAGCTGTATCCCTTACAAAAAACTGCGGGCTGCTGTTATGGCCTGAAGGAAGCGTGAAGGTTCCCGGTATTTTGGTTACATAATTACTGCCTACACTTAAAGGTTGAGAGAGGTTAGAAATCCTGTCAACACGGCAACAGCCAATTCTCGATAAAGTATATCCGTCCCTACTATTATTTAAAGTAATGGTAGATGAATACATGGCCATCTCATAACATACCTTAACAGAACCTACCAGGCAGGGGAAATTACTGGTATTAAGAGATATGGTTGTTACAGGTGTTGTAAGTGGTAAGGGTAAACTGCTCACCAAAATATTATTGGCATAAATACCTACAGTTACCGGTTCATTCTGTAACAAAGGGCCCGATGAGGCACAATCTCTGAACAATCGTAATGTAATGCGGTACATACTGGTTCCAGAGGCCGAACCATCACCAAGGTATTCGTAAAATAATTCACCCCCCGCTACATGCCTTGCTGTTGCAGGTAAAGAATACATAAATAAAAAAAATATGAAGAAGTATTTCTTCATAAGTCGGGGGTTATTATCTGTGGATAAAAGCCAATATAAACCGGTTCACTTCTTCTGGGGCTTCCCACATTCCCATGTGCCCTACATCCTGTAACACATGAATATACGATTTATCAGGCAGGGAAGTTTGCTGCATTATTTCTTCTAAAGGTACTGCCACATCTTCTGTACCAATTACGAATAGAACAGGTAGCGGGTTGCTTCGTAAAACTTCTGTTCTATCGGGGCGCAGCGTCATGGCAAGATAGTATTGCTGCAAAGCTTGCTTGGTAAAGCCGGCAGCCGCATTAATAAGGTTATCTACTTTTGCATATTGATATTTTTTGAATATGGCCCCGAATAAATTAGGGATGGTATTTTTTAAAAAAGCATGTGCGCCATATTGTGCAATGGTAACAATACTCCGTTCGCGGTTTTTCTTTTTCTCTTCACTATCTGCATAAGCGGTTGAATGAATTAAGCCAAAACCACTCAGCATGGAAGGATATTTTTCCGCAAAAGCCAAACTGATATAACCACCCATACTGTGACCCAGCATGATACAACAAGCAATATTTTCTTCATATAAAATGGCATGAATGCAATCGGCGTAATCATCTAAGGAAACAGGGGTTGGGGTTTGGGATTTGGAGTTTGGGGTTGTGTTATTTTCTCCCGTAAACTCCAGGCTATTAACTACAGGCTTCTGACTTAATATCGATGATTTACCAGAGCCAGGTAAATCAGGAATAATTAATAAGCAATGTTCTTTTAAAAATAAGATCTGCTGGTCCCATATATGACCGTCTTCCCCAAACCCATGTAGCAATACAACGGGTTCGCCTTTGCCTTCTATCCTGTAAGAAATAACAGAGGTATGGTATATAAAATTCTTTTGCATACTACAGATTTATGCTTTTGCGAGATTTGCAGTTCTTACAAACAATACCAGGGTAATGGGAATGAATGCAGGATGTAACTGTTGTGGTAACCAATGCCAAAATACCAACAGTAAGCCATATAAGATTGAACTGAGAAGAAAATATTTTTGTAACCAAGCCGTTTTTTTCCCTATTACAAAAGCGGCAATTATATTGGTAGGTAATGCCCAAAGTAGATTGTAATTAGTAGCGAATGAAGTATGGTCTGTTCCAAACCAGGTAAAGAGTAACAGGCATCCGATCATGCCGGTTATCAATAATAATAATGAATCGGATGCCTGTGTAATTTTTTGTGCCCAACTTCTTCGTAAAAATGATATAATGAGGATCATTGCCGAAACAATTGCAAAAACAATAACAGGCCAATTGATATGATCGGTACTGCCCGTTTTTTTTGCAATGAGAATGGATTGCCTTTTTAATAAAAGGGTAGTTTCGGAACTGTCGATTCCTTTAAGCAAATAATCCGGCAGGAACATAGATTCGTTAACCGTAACAACTTTATCAGACGGGCTGCCTAATAAAATATCCATACCCATCTTGGTCCACGACATTCCACCCCTGTCTAAATATTCATGTATCATATCCCTGAAAGAAGTTCCTTTCGGTACCAGTTGTTTATTTACCTGCATGCCGGCATATTTCAGTAAAATATCCTTAACCCGGGATGTACAGTTATCATAAAGGAAATCATATTTGTAGTAACGGTTATTACCCATAAGGTTTTTTGCCAGGGCTTCACTAATGACTTGTTTGCTACTGTCATTTAATAATAGTTCCTGTTCAGTAACACTTCTATGGGTTACCTGGTATTCATAGAGGAAGGTTGGCAAGTCTTCTGCCGAGAGAGAGTAGTTTAATTTACCACGCACGAATTTGAAATAGAAATCAGGTTCATTAAAATCAAAATTGCCATAACCGAAAACAAGATCTGTTTTTTTACTACTGTCTATAATGCGAATAGCGGTATGGCCAAATATGGAATAAAGTTCATCACCCGGTGCACAGGTAATAATACTAATACGTGTATGCGTTTTTTCGGCCTGTGCGGATAAAATAGTATGGAATGATAAAAAAAGGAGTGTAAGAAACAGGCAGGTTTTTTTCACGAATTTTTCTTTTAAATCTTACAGATATTATCAGGGCATTTTTTTTTGACGAAAGCAAAAAAAAGAAAAACACCAATCTGCACCTCAGCTTTTTCTAATAAGCACTTCAATATTCATTATTCCTTGTTTAATATTCAATATTTCCTACATCCTGCTGTAATTCGGCGACTCCTTAGTAATATCCACATCATGTGCATGGCTTTCTTTCATACCGGCATTGGTAATTTTTACAAAGGTAGCCTGTTGCAATGCTTTAATATCTTTTGCACCACAGTATCCCATGCCCGAACGCAGGCCACCAACATACTGGTAAACAATTTCATTTAATGTGCCTTTATAAGCAACCCTTCCTTCAATGCCTTCCGGAACATATTTTTTTACATCATCTTCCACATCCTGAAAATAACGGTCGCCGCTCCCCTGGCTCATGGCACCTAAGCTGCCCATGCCCCGGTATTCTTTAAATTTACGGCCTTCATAAATAATCGTTTCACCGGGACTTTCTTCCACACCAGCAAACACGCTGCCCATCATCACAACATTAGCACCTGCGGCTAATGCTTTTACCATATCACCAGTATACCGGATACCTCCATCGGCTATCACAGGAATACCTTTTGCTTTTAATGCTTTGCTCGCCTCCATAATCGCTGTGAGTTGCGGAACACCGGCGCCGGCAACGATTCTTGTGGTGCATATTGATCCGGGGCCGATACCTACTTTAACGCAGTTAGCACCTGCCTCAGCCAATGCTTTGGCACCGGAAGC
>JAYSXR010000250.1:0-10426 GCA_043717145.1 Chitinophagaceae bacterium
CCTATATTACTTTTATATATCATACTGTTGCTGCCCTTAACCAACGGAATCGTAGCCAGTGAACTGTCTAAGATCACACCCTGGTACCAGGAAGATATATTGAATACCACCCCCGCATTGATGCCAATTTTCAGGTCTTCATTACCAAACTGGTAACCCACTGTTACCGGTATATCAAAACTGCGGAAGCGGTTAACCACCGTATTATTTCGGAAGCCGATCTGTTGCAGTATGCTGGTATCCCTTACAATAACCGTATCACCGGGTGCACGTATGATGGTTCTTACCGAAACAACAGTAATGGTCTTTATTTCATTCTCAGTACGGTAAACATATTTTTGATTCATCTGGGTGTATTGAACACCTGTTTTTAATATGATATTATCTGTTATCGGTTTCACCAATCTCAAACCGGCGGAGAAGCCTATCTGCGAACTTTCGCTGCTGTCTTTTCTCAAAAGATATTGTTGCGAAGCCGTATTATTTGTTACTGATTTTAAAGCGAGATCAGGCGATACATAGGCCTCAAGAAACCAGTCTGTATTCCGGTTTTTATTGTCGGATGGGCAGATGATTACATTCCTGAATTGACTGGTATGCCTGGTTGTGGCCAATTGTTTATCCAATAAACTCTGCAAACCATTAAAACGGCCCGTGTTAGTAGGTATGGTAACCGCTGTAAGTAAATTACTTTGATAAGATGGTATCAATTCTATACTGTTATCATCAGTATCTCTTGCTTTGTTAATGGCAGAGTTGTTACTATTGGTGCCATTCAATATTCCATCTTTATAAACCGGGATGCCACCATTAACCGTAGTTGAACTATTTGGCTTTAAATCAAACCCTGTTGCAGGATTGATGGAAGAAACTTTTTGGTTATTGCGGGTAGTAGACAATTGATTGATGGTAGGTAAATGATTAGGCAAGCCCTCATGGGTGCTAAACTCACCGGAAGCCGGAATGGCAGTGGGTTGTGAAACTGCATTTGCTGGCTGATTATTGTCAAACTGGTTATTCCGTGAATTATTTTTTTGTTGATTGAATGATGGATCAGCCGGTGCAGCGGGAGTAATGGCTGATGCATTTGTGTTCCCAGTTATGGCAACTGGTTCCTGTATTTTTTCTTTACCATCCAGTGTTATTCCGGAAGTGGCTGGGTTCGTGCTAATATTTACCCCGGATGCACCAGTATTTTTTTGCGAATGGAAGTATAAATAACCACCAAGCGATCCGCCTAACAATAAGGCAAGTAAAACAAGTGCTGCAGCCGGGTACCTGAAAAGTATAAAACCTTTGCGGTCGTTATCATCTTTCGGACGAACTTTTTCCCAAAGGCCGGCTGGTACGGCAGCGGTATGATCTGTTAGTTTACCGGCAACAAAATTATCAAACTGGCCGTCGGTGATCCTTTCCCAGAGATTACCAGGTACCGGGGCAACATGTGCATTTAATGTATCGCCAATAAAATTATCGAATTGTATATCCGTAACCTTATACCAAAGATCAGTGGGAACAGGTGCAATATGGTCTTTCAGTTTGTCGCCAATAAAATAATCAAGTTGCGTATCCTTCACCTTATCCCAAAGACCAGACGGCACGGGGGCCGAGTGGTCTTTAAGTTTACCATTGATGAAGTTATCAAATTGATTATCGCTCATTCTATACAGCAATTTTTTGCAATTGTAAGATTTGATATTGCAGCATCTTCCGCGCCTTTACTAATTGGCTTCGGCTGGTGCCGGGTTGTATATTTAACATAACAGCTATCTCTTCGTGACTATATCCTTCAATCGCATTTAGGTTAAAAACCAAACGATAACCATCAGGTAACTGGTTAATCAATTTCATCAGGTCATCTTCCCCCAAATGCGAATAGGCCTGTGCGTCGATGGACGGGGCATTCTGGCTATTGTCGTCAATATCCTTAAAATGCAGTTTCTTTTTCTCCAGGTGACGGATAGCCGTATTTACTACAATCCGCCTGATCCACCCCTCAAAAGCCCCCTCAAATTTAAACTGGCCTATGTACTGGAATACTTTAATAAAAGCATCCTGTATCATATCCTCGGCTTCCATGTTGTCATTGGCATACCTTAGGCAAACGCTCATCATCTTGCCGGCATACCGATCAAATAGCATGCGCTGGCAACGGGCATCCTGCCTTATGCACCCATGAATAAGGTCGTATTCTTCTGTCACTAGGTAGTTTTTGGTTGTTGATGACGATTAATAGATACGCAGGCAATATACTTCGTTGCCCGGTTTTTCAAATATTTTTAACAATTTAAGGTACAGAAAATCCGGTAGAACAGTAGGTTGGTGCCCTATGACAGGATGTTTTTATTGAGTGTTCAATATAATGCGTGGAATTTCGAATGTTAAATGAGTTGCACTTTGTCATTCAATATTCTTTATTATTGGTTTATTCGGCGCGTTGGCAGGTTAACGGTCTGGTCGCTGTAGAGCGCCTATAGACCGGGGTTAAACCACCAAAAACTGGTCATGTATATAATCTACTACGCTTACCAGGCTACCAGTTTGCTTAAAAATGGCTAGTTGCCTATCAGCACCGGTGCCCTTTTCAAATATTTTTGACACATAGCTGATAATATGGCGGCTGCCCAGTTCATCAACCACATCGTCTACAAAATCAAGCAGTTCATAAATCAGGGAGCGTGTATTTACTTCGGTTTCTTTCCCAAAATCTATCAATGTTCCATCAATGCCATATCGACCCGCGCGCCACTTGTTTTCGTTAATCAATGACCGTTGGTAAATCATAAAATTCAGGTTCTGGCCCCTGAGTTTATAAATTTTTGCGCAGATGGCCTGGAAAAGTGCGGCAATCGTAATAGTTTCATTAATGGTCATTGGTACATCACAAATACGAAACTCTACTGTATTAAAGAATGGGTGAACGCGCAGGTCCCACCAGATTTTCTTGGCATTATCAATACAGTTGGTCTTGATCAGCAGGTTCACATAATTCTCATAAGCTTCTATATTCTCAAAATAATCGGGTATGCCGGTACGGGGAAATTTATCGAACACTTTTGTGCGAAATGATTTATACCCGGTTTCCCTACCCTCCCAGAAAGGGGAGTTGGTACTGAGGGCATATACGTGCGGCAGGAAGTAACGGGCCGTATTGGCAATATGAATAGCCATTTTACGGTCTTCCATACCCACATGCACATGCAGGCCAAAGATCAGGTTACTTCGTGCAGCTTCCTGTAATTCCATTACAATCTGGTTATAGCGAACATGGTCGGTAATAAGTTGTGTTTCCCAATGACTAAAAGGGTGCGTGCCGGAAGCACCTATCCATAAGCCAAGATCGCCGGCAATTTGTGCAATATTGCCGCGTAAGGAAGCTACATCAAGAAAGGCTTCGTCAATATCCTTGCAGATATCGGTTCCTACTTCCACTACAGCCTGGTGCATTTCGGCTTTTACTTTATCCTTCAATATTTTCTGCCCTTCATGAACAATTCGTTGTTCATGACTTTTCAGTTCACGGGTGATGGGGTCTATTACCATGTACTCTTCTTCAACCCCGAGTGTAAAATGTTTATAGCTCATGTAAATATATTAGCGTTGCGAACGCTTTTGAATTTTGAACAAGGAATATTAAATGATGAAGTTTACGATGAAAACCTGATGTCCTCTATGCTATTTTTTTTGTTATGCAATTTGTTCCATTGTTGAGCGTGCGGTTGTGGGTTGCCTAACCATCAACCATGTTGCTTAATATAATTTTTTGCCTGTACTTCCTCTTTTCACATATTCGCCCCAGGTAAGGTTATCTCCTCCTTCTTTAAGCGATTGTGCTTTTTCAATGGCATAGTTTGCAGAAGTTTCTACTACCCAGTCAAAGTTTTCCTGCCAAACACTTTTGATATCCGCATCAGGTGCGGGGTTGCAGAAGTCGATGGCATAGGGAACCCCATCACGCAGTGCCAATTCAACAGTATTAAAATCATATCCCAAATACTTATTAATGCGCAGTACAATATCTTCCATTTGTTTCAACCTTTCTGCTGATGGTTTAAAATCTGCTACATAACGCAAATGGTGCGGGTTGCGTGGTTCGTATGACATGATGCGTACATGTTTTCCTCCAATACAATAACAACGGTAATATTCTTCAAATACAATTTCTTCCTGCAACAGCATAACCAATTGATTGGTCTCGCTGTGCTTTTCAAAGAAGTCGTCCATATCTGTGAGCTTGTAAACATTCTTCCAGCCACCACCTGCAAAAGGTTTCATGTAAGCAGGGAAACCAACATATTTAAAAATACTATCCCAATCCAAAGGATAAGCAAGGTTGCTGAATGACTGGTCTGATGTATCCGGCGGAAGGTCTCGAGAAGGAAGTATCACCGTTTTGGGAACAGGCACATCAATTTTAGTTGCCAAACAATTATTAAAGAACTTCTCATCGGCGCTCCACCAAAATGGATTGTTGATGACAGCTGTTCCGCATAGTGCGGCATTTTTTAAAAATGCCCGGTAAAAAGGTATATCCTGGCTGATCCTGTCAATAATCACGGCATAGCCGCTGGGCTCACCCTGCATTACCTTATCAATACGAACCGGCTCTGCCACGATGCCGGGTATATTCTTGCTGTTGATTCTCTCAACAAAAGCCATCGGGAAACTTCTTTCCTGTCCGAATAAGATGCCAATCTTTTTCATAAAAAATCATTTGAGGTATTAAAATATCTGAGCCTGCTGTGTTTTTATCTTCAATGTAAGGAAACTCATTTGAAATAAGAAGGCTGCCCCTAAATAAATCTTCATGCGCTTAATTTTGTGTTTTTTCAATCCTAAATTCCAAACAACGCTAACCTGTAGAGATTTCTCACCTGATAATTGTTACCATTATATTATTTTTGGTGATATGGGCGAATCCAGAAGTATTTCCTTTTCTTCAATTATTGTAGACCAACACACAATACTTTCTGAATACTTAGAGAGGGAGGTGGTAATTGATGTATACCGGCCCACAGTTGTTTCAGGCCCGGAACCGCTTAGTTTATTGCTGATCAATGACGGGCAGGACCTTATCAAAATGCCTTTTGATGAGATACTGGATGAACTTATCACAAAAGCAGTTATCGAACCATTGGTATGTGTTGGTATACATTGCGGACCGGATAGGAAAATGGAATATGGAACGGCCTATTCTGCAGATTACAAAGGGAGGGGGGCGAAAGCTGGGTTGTATACCAAGTTTGTATTTGACGAATTACTTCCGTTTATCCGTAAAACATACAATACACCTTCTTTCAAAGACAAGTCATTCGCAGGTTTTTCTTTAGGGGCATTGGGTGCATTGGATATTGCCTGGAACCATGGCAGCGAATTCAGTAAAATAGGAATGTTCAGCGCTTCCCTCTGGTGGAGAAGAAAAGGATATGAGGATGGATATGATGATGAGCAGGACAGGTTAATGCACTTACAAATACGAAAAGGAAGTTTTCACCCATGGCTGCAGTTCTTTATTGAGTGTGGAACTCAGGATGAAACAGCCGACAGGAATAAAAACGGTGTGATAGATTCCATTGATGATGCATTGGACCTGATTGTAGAACTCAAAGCCAAAGGCTACATGGATGAACATATCAAATATTTCGAAATGGAAGAAGGCACACACGATGTATCTACCTGGGCAAAAGCCTTACCCGTATTTTTGAAATGGGGATGGGGAAGGTAAGTAAGAAGTAAAAATTAATAATAAAAGGTATAGGACTGCAACAAATGAAAAACCCGAACTGAATGGTTCGGGTTTTTTAATATAGTAGGTAAATACCTGTTATTAGAAAATGTATCTCACGCCAAATTGTGCAGACCAAACATCCCCAATGCTGGTACCTTTTCTGTAAGTAGTGTAGTTAATACTGTTGTTTACCCTATTCAATCTGAATTGAGGTACACCGTTGGCATCAACGCTATTGGTTGCTGCAAGCGGGGAAAAAGTATTTACAAAATTGTTTACGCCATACGAAGGTTTAATTAAATTACCTACGTTGAAGATGTCAACCCTTAACTGTATTGTGTGCCTGTTTTTACCGATGTTTCTGAACAACTCCAATTGTGTAGAGAAATCAAAACGAACGATGTAAGGCTGTAAAACACCATTTCTTTCAGCATATTGTCCCCTTCTTGTTTTTAAATAAGGATCCTGGGTTATGTATGCTTCAAATGCATCTTTTTGCTCCTGAATAGTTGCTGCGGGTGCAGAACTTGAAGCCACTAAAGCGAGGAAGTTCATTTCGCTTTGGTTACGTGGTACATACATTAAATCATTTCCAGAAAGACCATCACCGTTCATATCACCACTATAGGTATAGGAGAAACGGCCTTGGTTTTGTGATTGACCAAATAATGAAAACTGTAAAGCTGCTGTATTGCGGAATTCAATACGGTAACTTACATTACCGATTACACGGTTACGTACTTCGTTATCACTGTAAGCCATGTCTGGTGCATTGTTGCCATTAACACTTCTGATACCTGACCAGCTGCTGAAGGCGATAGAGCCGGGAGAATTCAGGTCTCTGGCTCTGGTAAAATTATAGGCAGCCATCCAGCCTAAGCCTGTTGCTTTTACAGGCTTCTCAATTTTAATAGTAGCAGTTATAGAACCACCGTATGGTGCACTTTGCATTACGGTAGCATCACTAATATTAGGTGTGCCATTCAAACCATTGTTGATGCGTAAGGCATTGTTTTGGGTTGTACCTGATAAACCTAAGCCTGGGAAACGCGGCCTGCTATCAGGACCTGCAAATTTCTGCGTAGCAGGCTGAAGGTTTGCATTGTAATAATTGATATTATATAAGCTTTGCGTAAAAATAAATTCAGCAGATCCGATGATATCTCTAAAAATTTTCTGATCAACTGCGATATTGCTGCGTAATACCTGCGGGAATTTAAAAGACTCTTCTGAAGTAGCAATGTTATAGCTCGCTGCCGGTACACCCGGGTTTACAACAAAGCTTGGGTAGTTGGCTGGCGTGGAAGGATTGAAAGGATAAGAAGCTGTATTATTAACAGCTACACCGCCATTCAATACACCATTGTTACCCAGCTGGTTGCTTATGTATACAAACGGAGGGCGGCCTGTAAACAAACCTACACCACCCCGTACCTGTGTGCTTTTGTCACCTTTGATATCATAATTGAAACCAATCCTTGGACTGATCATCAATTTTGGAGAAGGTAAAACAGAGGTGCTTAATTTAACCGGAAAACCATTATTGTTAATAAAGTTCAGGTTATCTACCTGGCTGTTTTTATAGCCCGATCCTGAGAAATAAGGCACTTCAAAACGTATACCATAGGTTATGCTGAAATTACTTTCCACATTTACATCATCCTGAATATAGGCAGCAATATTGCGTGCTTTAGTAGTAACCAACCAAGGCGCGCCTCCCGGTAAATTACTATAGTTGGCTGTGTAGTTTCTTAAATACACCGGACTGGTAGTAATACTTGGGTTAGCTAAGTATGCATTGGCCGCAGTATAAAAATCACCTAAATTGTTAAATGTATAACTACCATTGATTTGGGGAGTAAAACCATTCGTGTAAGTAAAGCCTTCGTAAGCGATACCGGCACTCAATGTATGTTTACCCAGATAAGCTGTAAGATTATCACTGAACTGCCATGTATCTGTACTTAACAGGTTGTTGGGCGTAAATGGATCATTACCGAAACTAATATATGTTTGGCTCTGAGCACTTTGTCCAGCAGGGATAGTAGCGGGGGGAGCAGTAGTTAATGCACTTGAACCATCCTGAATATCAACGGTTGGAAAATTGCCGCCTTTAACTGCCCTGAAATCCCTGTTGGCTGTATACCCAAAAGTTAATTCATTACTTATTTTATTACTCAAACGGCTGTTTAATTGGCCGATGATACCATAGATATTGTTATTAATTGTATAGAATGAATTAGAAAAGGGCATTGCATTGTTGCTGCTCCTGGCTCCGCCTACCGCACCCGAGTTACTGATAACAACATCTTTTTTAGATAACAATAAATTTCCGCGGATGCTTAATTTATGTTTATCGCTTAGGTTAAAATCAAGACGGGCTATTGCTTTTTTACTTTCAGTAGGGGCAGAAAAGCCCTGGTAAGCACCCGGATCGTAATTGAATTTTGATTTTAAGAAGGCAGATAAAGCATCAAGGTCTGATACTTTAACGCGTGTAGTGCTTCCAGATATAGGAGATGCGCCATTGCTGGCATCTGCTACGAATGTAGTACCCACATCATTTCTTTTTTCAGCCTCATAGTTAGCAAAGAAGAACACTTTGTTTTTAATAATCGGACCGCCAATACTTACACCATATTGCTTTACATCAAAATCATTGGTAACAACATCCTGTTTACCACCTGCACCTGCTTTGGTACCCACCAAGCCCTGGTTACGTTGGTTATAAAAACCGGTACCATGAAAAGTGTTGGTACCGCTTTTGGTAATTGCATTGATACTGGCACCGGTAAAACCTGCTTCCCTTAAATTGTAAGGAGAAACATTTACCTGTATTTCCTGTAAGGCATCTAAAGAAATAGGTGCTGAGCTGGTTTGTCCGCCATTTAAAGCAGCTAAGCCAAATGAGTTATTAAAGATAGACCCATCTAATGTAAGGTTAATAGCCCTGCTATCCTGGCCGGCAAACGAGAGGCCATTTGATTGAGGTACTAACCTAGTTAAGTCAGTTATATTTCTGCTAATAGTGGGTGCCATACCAATCATTCTTGCACTTATGTTTGTAGAAGCACCTTTTCTATCTTTTGAAATAAGCGCACCCCTGCGGTTCGCTGTACCACTTACCACAACTTCAGACAATTGTGCGGTGGTTTCTGCCAGAACAAAATCAATAATAGAGGCCTCACCTAATTGAATGGTAACATCCGAGATTACTTCTGTTTTTAAACCAACGAAGGAGACAGTGATCCTGTAAGGCCCACCTACCCGAAGGCCTGGTAAGGTAAACCTGCCTGTTCCGGAAGAAACAGTTTTATATTTTGATCCCGAAGGCTCATGAATGGCTTCCACCGACGCACCTGTCAGTGATATACCTTTGCCATCCTTTACGTTACCGATAATTGTACCGGTAGTAACCTGAGCCATGGACGCAACAGCTATCAGTAAAGCCGTAAACATCATGAATAATCTCTTTAAAATTCGCATATACGCATAGTTTTAGATTGTGCAAATATGCCACATATAGCCCGTTTCTACGCCTTAGTTTCCAAATTAATGTTAAATTAATAGTAGATACAACAAAAAATGTTGATTAAATGGTGATAAAACCAACTTTTTCAGCACGCTAAAGCATGAGAAAAATTGTCCTTTTTGACTTTACTTCAAGATATTATCAGGAAGTTTAATATTGTCACTGATTTAAAAATAATAATCTTATTCCCAGTTGCCCCATCCATTGGGCACTACAAGCATGGGTTGCACTGGTGCTCAGGTTCCAGTGAGAAGATTACAGTAACCCGGGATTAAAACGATATTATGGAATATAATTTCCGGCACTCCCGTATCCTGCGAAATTCAAAAAAGCAAAATTATCGTTGGGCTGAAAATATTGACTACCCCAGTTTCGGTTTAAAAAATTAGTGAAATTAAACATGTCTAATGTTAACTGGAGACGGTAATGTTTTATGCCGATATCGAAAGGGATATCCTGTTTTATTTTCAGATTGACTTCATGGGTGAATGGCATTCGGCTCCCGTTTCTTTCTGCATAACTACCGCGGTGTTTTTGTAAATACCTATCATTCTCAATATATTTTTCCAGTGCCTCTTTTTGTTGTAGAGCCGTGTAAGTAATGCCATCCGCCGTATTGGGCAGGAAAACCATATCAGCAAGTTCATTTTGTGTAGGAATATATGTAAGGTGGTAGTCACCATAATTGCCGTCATCCCGTGTCATACTATTTTCACCATATACGTAACTTACTGGCGATCCGGATTGTCCTGTTTATACTACTGAAAAATCAATAGACGTTTTTCTATCAGGATATAAAAAGGATTTATTTACCCAGGCAAATACCCTGTGGCCCACGCTAAAATCTGAGGTTGACCTTGTGATAAAATTTTTCCCGTTCACTGTTTCCATAAACCTCCATTGACTTACCTTAACAGAACTGGTACCCTCATTGAGTACATCAGAATACCCAAAATGATTAGATGCTTCAAAACTAAACCGGGAACGTATCTGTTTGCTTAGGGTGGCGTTCATATCATACGCATAGCCGGTTTTGCCTTTGTTGTCACTTAACAGTATGGCATAATCACAAGGATCGCTACTATCACTATTCAAAGGTATTTTTCCATTATTATTAGTAGAATAAATGCGCCTGTTATCGGGCCCGACCGCATTTTCGGCCGGGG
>JAYSXR010000026.1:0-6216 GCA_043717145.1 Chitinophagaceae bacterium
CTCTATGAAATAGAGAGAGGCGACAAGCGAAGCGTAATTAAAGGTGAGTAAAAAAATAAAGATGCAAAACCAATCAACCATCGCAACCCAAACCCTCGATTTTCAAACCGCCAAAGAACGGTTGAAAAAAGTAGTGAACAGGACGCCGCTTACATACAACCATAATTTGTCGCGTAAATACCAATGCCAGGTTTTTCTCAAAAGGGAGGATCTGCAGGTAGTACGCTCCTATAAATTACGTGGGGCATATAATATGATGAGCAGCCTGCCTCCGTCGCAGTTGGAAAAGGGGGTAGTGTGTGCGAGTGCTGGTAACCACGCGCAGGGTTTTGCATACAGTTGTAAAAAACTGAATGTGAAAGGTGTGGTGTTTATGCCAATCATTACACCAAACCAAAAAGTTAGCCAGACTAAAATGTTTGGCGAAAATTTTATTGAAGTGAAGTTAACCGGCGATACCTATGATGATTGCGCTGTTGCAGCAAAAAAATACACACAAGAAAACGGGATGACATTTATTCCCCCTTTTGATGATATCAGGATTATAGAAGGGCAGGCAACCGTAGGGATCGAGATTTTGGAAGATCAGTCAGAGGTTGATTTTCTTTTTATACCGGTAGGAGGTGGTGGATTGAGTGCCGGAGTAGGCAGTTATTTTAAAACCTTCTCCCCAAAAACAAAACTGATTGGTTTAGAACCAGAAGGCGCACCTTCTATGTTTGAAGCTCTGAAAGCAGGTAAACCGGTAACCCTTGAAAACATAGAACGTTTTGTTGATGGGGCTTCTGTAAAACGCGTAGGTGATATCACGTTCAGCATTTGTAAAGAAGTACTGGATGATATGCACCTGGTACCCGAAGGAAAAATATGCTCTACAATTTTAAAACTGTATAATGAAGATGCAATTGTTGTAGAGCCTGCGGGCGCTTTATCCATTGCAGCATTGGATGATTATGCAGATGTAATCAAAGGAAAGAGTGTGGTTTGCATTGTAAGTGGCAGTAATAATGATATTGACCGTATGCAGGAGATAAAAGAACGTTCCCTTCAATACGAAGGACTGAAACATTATTTCCTGATCCGTTTTGCACAACGCCCCGGTGCTTTAAAAGAATTTGTGAACCATGTATTGGGTCAGGATGATGATATCACCCGTTTTGAATACATACAAAAACATAATAAAGAAACGGGCCCAGCATTGGTAGGGGTTGAATTAAAATCAAGAAATGATTATGAGGCATTGGTGCAGAATATGGACCGCTTTCATATTAACTATACTGAACTGAAGCCAAATGATAATTTATTCGGATACCTGGTATAATGGAACCTTATTTTCAGTATCTTCAATTATTCATAGTTAGTAATGCAAACACAGCAGTTACATACCATATCTACCCTACAAACAGTTCCCCTGTTTGCTACTGCTATTATTACAACAACAACCCTGTAAAGGGGTATACATTATCATATTATCACCGGGCTTATCAAAGCTGCTACTCACAAAAAAATGAGATCAGTGTAACATCCTATTCTAAACTCCCCATGGGGAATAAGTATCCATTTATATGCAGGTATTAAAATTTGGCGGTAGTTCGGTAGCCAACGCAGCCAACATACAAAAAGTAGTTACCATTGTGCAGAAAGCTATTCTGAAAGAACCAACGGTACTGGTAGTTTCAGCTATGGGCGGCATAACAGATAGTTTACTGGAAACTGGAAATCTTGCGGCAACAGCCAATGAAACGTATAAAGAACTGCTTAAAAAAATGGAGAACAGGCACCTGGATGCTGTTCGCGAACTGTTACCTATTCAACAACAGAGTGCCACACTGAGCCTGGTAAAACAGCAGTTTAATGAACTGGACGGGATTTGTGATGGCGTTTTTTTATTGGGCGAATTATCCCCGCGAACCAAAGATCGTATAGTGAGTCATGGAGAACTACTATCCTCATTAATGATCTCGGCAACCTTGCAATCACTGCAGATTGACCAGGTTTGGGTAGATGCCAGAAAACTCATTACTACCAATACCCATCACGGTAATGCGGCAGTTGATTTTATTGTTACAGAAAAAAAGATACAGGATTACTATACACAAAACCCCCATCAATTATATGTAGTGCCGGGTTTTATATCGAGCGATGAAAATAATAACACCACTACATTAGGACGAGGTGGTTCTGATTACACCGCGGCTATTTTTGCAGCTGCTACACAAGCCACTGTTTTAGAAATATGGACCGATGTGAGTGGTATGATGACTGCTGATCCACGACTGGTACAAAATGCAAAGCCTATTCAACGCATTTCATACCAGGAGGCGATGGAGTTATCGCATTTTGGTGCCAAGATCATTTATCCGCCAACTATACAACCGGTAATGAGCAGAAATATCCCCGTATGGATAAAGAATACATTCGCGCCGGATGAATATGGTACTTTGATTGAAAATGAATCTGCGATTACCGATAGTTTTATCCGGGGTATTTCAAGTATTAATAAGATCAGCCTGTTAAGCCTCGAAGGTAGTGGCATGATAGGCATACCCGGTTTTTCAAAGCGCCTGTTCGAAGCATTGGCCAATGAAAGTGTGAACGTAATATTAATCACACAAAGCTCATCAGAACATTCTATTTGTGTTGGCATCAATGAAGCCGATACTGAGAAAGCACGCCACTCAATTGATCATGGCTTTAGTTATGAGATACAAAGCGGTAAAGTTGAACCGTTAAAAGTAGAATCTGGCCTATCCATTGTTGCACTGGTTGGAGAGCAAATGAAAAGTCATCCTGGTGTTAGCGGTAAAATGTTTGGCGCCCTTGGAAGAAACGGTATAAATGTTAGGGCTATTGCACAAGGCTCTTCCGAAAAAAATATTTCAGCTGTGTTATCTGCTGTTGATGTGAAGAAGGCGATTAATGTTTTGCATGAAGAATTTTTCGAAACTACTTATAAACAACTGAATATATTTATTGCCGGAACAGGAAATGTAGGTGGTAAGTTATTAGGACAGATAAAAAAGCAATGCCAATACCTGCAGGATGATCTTCGCTTGCAAATTCAAGTGATTGGCCTAGCTAACAGTAAAAATATATATGTAAATGAAGATGGCGTAAACCTGGATAACTGGAAAGAAAAATTACAGCAGGCACCGGCAGGTGCAATTCACGATTTTGTAAAACTAATCATTGAAAAAAATCTGCGTAACAGTGTTTTTGTAGATGTTACGGCTAATGCAGAAGTGGCGGGCGTATATGGTTCTTTATTAGAGAAAAGTGTATCTGTAGTAGCATGTAATAAAATTGCCTGTTCTTCTGACTATACATCCTATCAACATTTAAAAGCTTTAACAAGAGAGTATAACGCGATGTTTCTTTTTGAAACAAATGTTGGCGCTGGCTTACCTGTAATTGGTACATTGAATGATTTGTTGCGCAGTGGCGATAAAGTAAACAGGATACAGGCCGTGTTATCCGGTACTTTGAATTTTGTTTTTAATAATTATGATGGCACAAAACCGTTTGCACAAATAGTCAGGCGGGCGCAGGATGAAGGATATACCGAACCGGATCCCCGTTTAGACCTCGGCGGAACAGATGTAATGCGAAAGATTATGATATTGGCACGTGAAGCCGGCCAGCATGTAGAAATGGATGACATCTCTAATCAATACTTTTTACCTGCCTCCTGCTTCGAAGGCAGTGTAGAAGATTTTTATACAGAGATGGGAAAACAGGAAACCCATTTTAAAATTATTTATGAAGCAGCCGCTGCAGAAAACTGTAAATTGAAATTTGTAGCAAGCTATGAAAATGGAAAAGCAGCTGTAGGCTTACGGCATATTCCCGCTAATTCTGATTTTTATCATTTGTACGGTAAGGATAACCTGGTATTATTTTATACAGACCGTTATCCTGAACAACCTTTGGTAATTAAAGGCGCAGGAGCAGGTGCCGATGTTACGGCATCAGGGGTGTTTGCAGATATTATAAGGGTGGCGAGATAGAAACCCCACTACCCCTGCGGGGGCGAAAAGATTTACTAAAAAATCGTATCAACATTTATGAAACTACACTTCCAAAATAATTTATTTTACTCTCCCTTCACAGAGCAGGGCAGTATGATGGATAGTGGTGGTTTTGTTTCTGTACGCTCTCCCGCCACCGTTGCAAACATGGTCTGCGGTTTTGATGTACTTGGTTTTGCAGTTAACGATCCGTATGATGAAATGCATATCCGTTTTACAGATGAGGCAGGGATTATTATTATTAATGAAGACGAATACAATTTACCTACCGAACCCGAATTGAATGTGGCAGGTGCCGCATTGCTGGCTATGCTGGAGGAATTAAATGAACCGATTGGTTTTGAGTTGCGGATTTGCAAACACATTAAACCCGGCAGCGGCGTGGGCTCCAGTGCTGCGAGTGCTGCAGGTGCTGTTGTTGCGGCTAATCGTTTATTGAATGACCGCTTTACCAAAGAAGACCTAGTTCGCTTTGCCATGAATGGCGAGAAAGTAGCTTCAGGTGTAAAACATGCTGATAATATCGCACCCTGTATTTATGGAGGAGTTACTTTAATACGGTCTATTTTCCCTTTGGATATTATAGAACTTACTGCACCGCTTTTGTATGTAACCATCGTACACCCGCAAATTGAAGTACGTACTGCTGACGCAAGAGGTATTTTAAAACAGCAGGTTTTATTAAAAGATGCCATCCGGCAATGGGGTAATATTGGCGGGCTGGTAGCGGGACTATTAAAAAGCGATTACGAACTGATCGGCCGTTCATTGGAAGATGTGTTAATAGAACCTGTAAGAAGTATTTTAATTCCCGGGTTCGACTTGATAAAACAACAAAGTAAAGAGGCAGGTGCACTGGGCGGGGGAATCTCTGGCTCGGGGCCTTCTATTTTTATGCTGAGTAAAGATGAATCAACAGCAATGCTGGTAGAAAAAGAGATGCATCGTATATATGAACAGCTGGGGTTAGAACACCACACTTATGTAACAACTATTAATCAAACAGGTGTAAAATTTATAAAATAAGGATTCAGGAAAATCATTCACAACCGCCTATTCACTATTCACATGAATTATTACAGTCTTAATAAATCTGGCTCCAACGTAAATTTTCGTGAAGCCACTATTAAAGGGCAGGCACCGGATAAAGGATTGTATTTTCCAGAGACCATTCCAATTATTGATCCGTCAGTAATTGCTGACATGGAAAAATATTCGAAAGAAGAACTGGCATTTACCGTCATGCATCCATATGTAGGTGATACGATTGATAAAAAGACCTTGTACCGTATCGTTTCAGAAACGGTCAACTTCCCCTTCCCCTTGGTGCAGGTAAATAAAAATATGTTTTCACTGGAACTTTTTCATGGCCCCACACTCGCTTTTAAAGATGTAGGTGCGAGGTTCATGAGCCGTTGCCTGGGCCATTTCTCACAACAACTGGATGAAAAGATAACTGTATTGGTAGCTACCTCCGGCGATACGGGTGGTGCGGTGGCCAACGGATTTTTAGGTGTAGAAGGGGTAGAAGTTGTGATCTTATACCCATCCGGTAAAGTTAGCCATGTACAGGAACTGCAATTGACCACCTGCGGACAAAACATTATTGCACTCGAGATTAACGGCAGTTTCGACGATTGCCAGGCAATGGTGAAAGATGCATTTATGGATCCTGATCTCATGAAAAAATTAACCCTAACATCCGCCAATTCCATCAATGTAGCCAGGTGGTTACCGCAGCAATTATATTATTTCTTCGCCTATCAACAATGGAAAGAAAAAGACCAACCGCCCATAATAGCTGTACCCAGCGGTAATTTTGGAAATATATGCGCGGGGTTATTGGCGCATGCCAGTGGTTTGCCTGTGCTGCATTTTATTGCAGCCTGCAATGTGAATGATGCTGTACCACAATATTTACAATCCGGAACATACCATCCCCAGGCTGCATGCGCCACAATTTCCAATGCAATGGATGTAGGTAGCCCGAGTAACTTTATCAGGATAATGGAATTGTTTCATCACGACTTTGCCAATATCACCAGCCTGGTTTCGGGTTATACAGTAAGTGATGATTTAACCAGACAAACCATTAGCGAAATATATACAAATCATCAATACACTTTGGATCCGCATGGAGCAGTGGCATTCTATGCATTACAGGAATACCTAAAACTACATCCGCAAC
>JAYSXR010000251.1:0-3447 GCA_043717145.1 Chitinophagaceae bacterium
GAAGAGGACCATGGCGGCCGGTATGATCGTTACGAAAGGGGAAGGGGTAATGACAGACAGAGGCCTCGATAATGAACATGGAAGAAGCCGTGGAAGAGAATAATTATTTAAATATTGGTAAATGGCATGACAGGTAATATTCCTGTCATAGCATTTTGTTTGATGTTAAAACTGAATCATACATAGCGGCTCACAAGAAATCAATAGAAGGTTCGGTTGTTACATTATTTTTTTGTTTTCTTCGCCTGTCTTATCGAATTTCGACCTATATGACTCCGGAAAGGAAAGAAAAATTAGAAACAGTCCTCTCCAAACGACAGGCCGGACTTGCCATCGTTATGGAAAATGTTCATGATCCGCATAATATTGCTGCCGTTATGCGCACCTGCGATGCAGTGGGTATACAGGACATTTTTATCCTGAATACCAAAATCCAGCAACATAAGAAATTCGGCCCCAAAAGCAGTAGTAGTGCCGCTAAATGGTTAACCATCCATCATTACAATGATGCAGTTATCTGCTTTGGGGAGTTGCGAAAAAGATATAGTAAGATATTAACAACCCATCTGGCATCCGATTCCGTAGATTTATATGAAATTGATTTTACTCATAGTGTGGCTTTGGTTTTTGGTAACGAGCATGAAGGGGTAACCGAGGACATAAGAGCATTGGCTGATGGTAATTTTATCATACCACAAACAGGTATCATACAAAGCCTTAACATTTCAGTAGCCTGTGCGGTTAGTATTTATGAAGCCATGCGTCAGAAAAAGGCAGCCGGACATTACCAACAATCATCTTTACCTAAAGAAAGGATAGACGGACTGATGAAAGAGTGGGGGTTTTATTAAAATAAAGCATAAATAAAGCATATGAAAAAATTATTGTTCCTACTGAGTTTTTTAATGGTACAGCAATTGGTTTCTGCACAGGAAATCAAAAAAATAAAAATGGATGAGTTGATAAAAATGATTGATACCAGTAAAATACCCCTGGTTATTAATTTCTGGGCTAGTTGGTGTGGGCCATGTGTGAGGGAAATCCCCTGGTTTGAAAAAAATGTAGCGGCTATGGCGGATAAGAAAATAAAGCTGGTACTGGTTAGTATTGATTTCCCGGATGATTATCCAAAAAACATACAGGCTTTCGCAAGGAAGAATGGCTACCACTCAGAAATTGTCTGGCTAAATGAGACAAATACAGAGGAATTTTGCCCTAAAATAGATAAATCCTGGGATGGCTCTATCCCCGTAACCCTGATGGTAAATAACAAGAAAAAATATCGCCAATTTTTTGCACATCAATTACCTGAAGAAAAATTGACATTAGAATTAAAAAAACTGGCTGAATAAGGTTCCGATATTTTTTATTTCCCGATTTCTTTCCATTCCCATTTGCAAGGGCAAAAAATTAAAAATGTGTGTGCTTGAAGTTGGGTTATTTTTCATTATCCAGTTCTTCTTCTTCTCCAAGTTCTTTCAACTTTCTGAGTTTGTTAATGAGCAGCACACTAATGACAAATGCAAAAAGGCTGCCGATGGCCAATACGATACCCAATATATTTCCATACCGGATGCCGTCTATTAAGGCATAGATGATGGCTAAAAGGACGGCTATAATGATAATACTTCTCAGGCTGGGATTTTTTTTGATGAGCATTCGTTTTGGTTGATGTGAATGAGATGCAGAAATGAGGTTTATCCATACAAAGCCTGGGATTTATTTTATTTCTTTTTATACCCTACCTAAATAAATACCTGCTTTCCTCTGCCGAAACAACTGTATCAACTTGGATTTCAAAAATGAAACCAATTGCCTTTCCCATTCTATTATCGATAGAAAATACCGTTAGTAAGATTACTTTATTAAGAGTGATGAATCTTAATTTTTTTCTCCTTCAGTTTTTCTAACTCTATACGTTTTCGTTCCTCAGCTTCATTGGTAAGGTAAGTAATGCTGACATTTAACTCAAACCCGATAATTAGGATCAACGAATTAATATAGATCAACAGCATAATAATCAATACAGTACCAATGGATCCGTACACTTTTCCGTAAGAAGCAAAATTATTCACCCAATAAGAAAAGATAATGGCGGTTCCCATCATAAGCACCGTAGCCAGTATAGAACCTGGGGAGATCAGTTTCCATCTTTTTTTTACAGACGGTGCAAATTTGTATATAAATGCAACACTATAAAATAACAGACATACAATAATACACCAGCGCAAAAAATTTAACCAGGGAACGTTTTTGCTCCGTGGGATATTGAGCAGGCCCTTGAGTTGCTGCTGCCCGAATAAAAAAAGGATGGATGCAATGACTACAAATATCAGGATGGCCGTAAGCCTGATAGCCCGCCAGCGCTTATGTAAAAAGAATTTTTTCTGCTCCTGTATTGATTTGTCAAATGTTCTGATAACCCCCATCATTGCATTGGATGCATAAAACATGAGTAAGAAAAAACCGAAAGAAAAAACACCCACATGTTTTGTAAACAGGTCAGCAATAATGCCGGTAATAAATTTTGCTGTCTCTGAATTAGGTGAAATATCTCTAAAAAGCCTAAATATTTGCCTTTGGAAACTCCAGGATTCTGGAAAATAGGGTATAAGTGAAAAAAGAAAAATCAAGCCTGCCGGTAATGCCATGATTAGGTTAAAAGATATGGCCGATGCACGTTCATTCAAACCCACTTTATTAATTTGTTTTAAAAGGAACCTGCTTACATCATACAGCGGCAGCCCATGAAAGCCGGTAATAATCAGTTTTTTGCTTGTCCTGGAAAGGAAAACAACGGGTGCCGATCTAATTATCGTTCGCTCCAGTCTGTTCAAAGCTTGGGTTCGTTTTGTTGTTTACGTGCCATGTAAATATCCAATGCTTTTTGGTATTTCTTTGCATACAAGCTGTGCTCTGCAAAATTACTGCTGAAGTGATGGTAGCCACTGAAATCACTTTTGGCAACAAAGAACAGGTAATTTGTTTTGGGTGCATCCAGTATAATGTCTATCGTTTTAGAAGACGGAGTGCAAATGGGGCCTGGGGGCAATCCTTTGTGGCGATAGGTATTATATGGCGAAGGATTGAATAAATATTTTTCGTATATCCTTGTGAGCGTAAAGTCTTTCATGGCAAATTTAATGGTAGGGCAGGCCTGTAACGCCATAGACTTATTAAGCCTGTTAAGGTAAACGCTGGCAATCTTGAATTTATCACTCTCATAATTGGTTTCTTCCTCTACAATTGATGCAAGTGTATACACTTCTTCCTGCGCCAGTCCAAGGTTTTTTGCTTTTTCTGCCCGGTCTTTATTTCGCCAGAAAATATTTTTTGTATCCGAAAGCTTCCTGAATATCTTCTCCAAAGGTGTACTCCAGTAGAAAGAATAGGTATCTGGTATGATTATGGAAAAAAGGGTATTGGTATCTACGCCATATTCTTTCA
>JAYSXR010000252.1:0-3441 GCA_043717145.1 Chitinophagaceae bacterium
ATCGAATCTTTTGTCAGCATAGGGCTTGAAAAAACGATGAATATGGCAAATAACCTGTTGTTTGAATAATAAACGAACCTGTTTTGCAGTTTACTGTTACGAAAATATGATACAAGCAGCCTGTTCCAAATTCAAAAGCCGTAATGGTTTTTAAAGGATTTTTGGTTATTATTTTAAATTATTATTACTATGAAGATTTTTTGCGTTGGCCGAAACTATGCCGATCATGCAAAAGAATTAGGCAATGCTGTTCCAGATGAGCCAGTTATTTTCATGAAGCCCAAAACTGCTTTATTGCAGACAAACGCCCCGTTTTATTATCCAGAATTCTCAAATGAGCTGCATTATGAAGTGGAAATTGTTCTGCGTATCTGTAAGAATGGCCGATATGTAGAGGAGCAGAATGCTGATAAATATTATGATGCTTTTACAATAGGGATTGATTTTACCGCGAGGGATATACAGGCAGAATTAAAGAAAAAAGGTCTTCCCTGGGAGAAAGCCAAGGCATGGGATAATTCGGCAGTGATTGGTAAATGGGTAACGTTTACGCCTGAATCATTGGCAAACCCCATTCATTTTTCCCTGCAAAAAAATAAGGAAGTGGTACAGTTGGGTAATTCAGAAGACATGATCTTTTCTTTCAACGAGATCGTATCGCATATCTCACAATATTTCTCACTTAATATCGGCGATCTTATTTATACCGGCACACCGGCCGGTGTGGGCGAATGTGTTACTGATGATGTATTGGAAGGGTTTTATGAAAAAGAAAAAATGTTTGCTCTCGAGATCAAGTAACGGGAAAGCACTATTATTGCGGAAGACCAACCAGCCATTGATCAGATGTTGACGCCAGATATATTATTACAAGCCTACAAACTGATGGTCACGGCTAAATCTATGGCCGAAACATACGATGCCAACCGGCAGGTATGTAAATATGTACATTCTACCTCTCGCGGACATGAAGCCATTCAACTGGCTACCGGCCTGCAATTATTAGCCTGCGATTGGGTAAGTCCCTATTACCGGGATGATAGTATTATGCTCTCTATTGGTTTTACGCCATATGAGTTAATGCTTCAGTTGCTGGCTAAAAAAGATGATCCGTTTTCGGGAGGGCGTTCTTATTATTGTCATCCAAGCAGTAAGGATACCAAAAGACCTTTTATCATTCACCAAAGTAGTGCTACCGGCATGCAGGCCATTCCTACAACAGGTTTAGCACAGGGAATACAGTTTTTAGAACAGGCACAATCACCACTTTTACTTAAATCACCTGAAGGGAAATTACCTGTGGTTGTTTGCTCATTGGGTGATGGCAGCGTATCGGAAGGCGAAGTGAGTGAGGCACTTCAGTTCGCCGTATTAAAACAGTTGCCCATTATTTATCTGGTACAAGATAACCAATGGAGCATCAGCGCATCGGCAGATGAGATTCGGACGATGAATGCGTATGAATTTGCTGCCGGATTTAAGGGATTAAAACGTATGCAGTGCGATGGCAGTGATTTCATACGCAGTTACGAAACCATGCAACAGGCGATTGATTATGCAAGAATAGAACGTAAGCCGGTTTTAGTGCATGCGAAAGTGCCTTTACTGGGGCATCATACCAGTGGTGTACGAAAGGAATTTTACAGGAACAGGGAAGACCTGCTGAAGCATGGATTATACGACCCCATTCCCAAACTCAGGTTATTATTGAACGGGGTGGGATATAATGAACATGAAATAAACGAGATAGAGTCACATGCGATGGAAAAAGTGTTGGCCGATTTCGTTTTGGCACAGCAGGCAGCCGAACCCGATGCAGGTTCCGTTGAAGACTATGTTTTTGCACCCACACCTGTGAAAGAAGAAAAAGGACAACGCTTGCCAAAAAATGGAGAAAGGGTAATGATGGTAGATGCTGCTCTGCATGCCATTGAAGAATTGATGGAAGAATATCCCGAAGCTATTTTATACGGTCAAGATGTAGGTGCCCGTTTGGGTGGTGTATTTCGCGAAGCAGCAACTCTGTCTGAAAAATTTGGCGTAAACCGCGTGTTTAATACGGCCATACAGGAAGCCTATATTGTGGGTTCTACCGCAGGACTTTCTGCATTGGGTATTAAGCCTATAGTAGAGATACAGTTTGCCGATTATATATATCCGGGCCTTAACCAGCTGATCACAGAAGTATCCAAATCCTGTTACCTGTCTAATGGAAAATTCCCGGTGCAGATGTTATTGCGAGTGCCTACAGGTGCGTATGGTGGTGGTGGGCCTTACCATAGTGGCAGTATTGAAACTACCTTACTTTCTATTAAAGGCATAAAAGTTGTTTACCCTTGTAATGCAGCGGATATGAAAGGATTAATGAAAGCCGCTTTTCTCGATCCTAACCCGGTAGTGATGCTGGAACATAAAGGACTTTATTGGAGTAAAGTGCCCGGTACCGATGAAGCGAGAACCATAGAACCCGACAAAACCTATATACTTCCCCTTGGAAAGGCGAATATGGTGTTGGAAGCAGAACCGGCAATGGTTCGCAAAGGTGAAACCGTATGTATTATTACGTATGGCATGGGCGTTTATTGGGCGAAGGCCGCGGCAGAGAAATTTTTGGGGCAACTGGAAATTATTGACCTGAGAACGCTATTCCCATTGGATGAGGAAGCTGTATTTAGTGCGGTACGCCGGCATGGCAAAGTATTGGTGTTAAGTGAGGAACAGCAGCATAATTCGTTTGCGGAGGCATTATCACACAGGATCTCCCATAATTGTTTCCAGTTCCTGGATGCTAAAGTAGAGGTGCTGGGTGCACTAAACCTGCCTGCGGTACCCATTAATATTACACTGGAAGCTGCCATGTTACCCACTGCCGCCAAAGTGATAGAGCGGATACACAAACTTTTGGCTTATTAAGGGATTACCATTTAGCCAAACCTCCTATATTTGCAGCCCGTTAGCGAAAACCGCAACCGGAACTAACCAGGAATATGGCGAGGTAGCTCAGTTGGTTAGAGCACAGGATTCATAACCCTGAGGTCACGAGTTCAAATCTCGTTCTCGCTACAAATTATAAAATTAGCCCCATTTGGGGCTTTTTTACGTCTGTATCTGCCCTGAAATTTGTTTACATACTTCTTCTATTGGTAGCAAAAGGGTAACACCATACAAAAAATGGAAATGAATCCTGATTTACTGTAATCCTTATCTGCATTGCATCTCAGCCCTATTAGATTCGACTCCCTCGCCGCTAAAATTTTACACCACCTGTTTCCTTCTCTTACATTTAAAATCAATTATTTATGAAAATATTATTCTGGTTGCATAGGTCAAGAATGAATAAAAGGAGGCATGCTCCGGTTAAAATGAGGATTTTCATCGAAGCTAAACGGATTGATTTTAGCACGGGTATAGAAGTAGCTGAAGTATTTTGGGATACCCTAG
>JAYSXR010000253.1:0-10277 GCA_043717145.1 Chitinophagaceae bacterium
ACTATGGTGCATCAGGTATCATCCTCAGTTCAGGAACTAGCCAGGGGCATCGCAAATGGACCAGCAGTGCTTTTGCTTTGTCGGTTAACCAGGTGGCGAACTATAATAACCATATCCGGTTTAAAGGCTTTAATAATTTCAGTTCATTCACCGAACAATATCTTGAAGAATTAACGAAAGACAGGGCTGATACCAATGCCGCTTTGGGCAATTATATTTTCGGGTCCTCACTCGCTTTCAGGACTTATTTAATAGATACAATAAGGGCAGCCAATGGTTCTGTAGCCGGCTATCAGAGTTTAGTGCCGATTTCTACCGGAGTAAATCAATTGTATGATGCCACCACACGCGGCGGCTACCATGAAATTGCACTGGGCGTTGCCGGTAACCTGGAAGACAAAATGTATGTGGGCGGAAGTTTAACGATTCCCATCATCAGCTATCAACGCGACCTTACGTACAGTGAAACCGATGCAACCACCAATCCTAATAACCAATTCAAATCCTTCGAATACAAAGAAACTTTTTCATCTAAAGCGGTAGGTATTGGTGCCAAATTGGGGGTGATTTATAAACCACAGGAATACTTACGTATCGGTTTTGCATTTCACACACCACAGTTATTAGGCTATACAGATCATATCAGTTCTTCACTGGTAAGCAATACAGAAACCTATGCGGGTATAAAGAGTGCCAATAGTGATGCACTGAACAGTGGTAAGGCGGGCGAAAAAAAATACAATATGATTACACCCTGGAGGGCTATATTTAGTGCCAGTTATGTATTCAGGGAGATAAGCGACACCCGCCGGCAAAGAGCCTTTCTCAGTGCCGACCTGGAGTATGTTGATTATCGCGGTGCCCGTTATTCTCCCGCTGATGGAAACAACCAGGCCCTGAAAGATTATTACACTATCGTAAACGACGGTATTAAAAATACGTACAAAGGCAATATCAATTTGCGTGTGGGTGGTGAGTTAAAATTCCATACTCTTATGTTTCGTTTGGGTGGTGCCTATTATGGCAGCCCTTATGCGGATGATAACCTGAAAGCCAACCGTGTACTGGCTACCGGTGGTGTAGGCTACCGCGATCATGGTATATTTATTGACCTTAGTTATGCCCATATGTTTACCAAAGACGTACAGTTTGCTTACCGCCTCAACGACAAACCCAATACATTCGCGGAACAAAGCGGTGGCAGGGGAAATGTTGTATTGACATTGGGTTTCAAATTCTAAAATCAGTAAGTTTTTTAACCAAATTATTATATCCTTGCTGTAACAGTCTTGAGACTGTCTTGTGAAGCTGGCAACCATTGTATGGCCGCATCTTTTTTAAACCATGTCATTTGTCGCTTGGCATACTGCCGGGTATTGGTTTTTATATTTTTTATCGCCTGCTCAAGTGTGGTATTCCCATCAAGATGATCAAATAATTCACGATAGCCTACAGTCTGTAAAGCATTATGTGTTCTGAAAGGAAGCAGCGATTTTACTTCATCCAGTTGCCCTGCTTCCATCATCTGGTCAACACGGGTGTGGATATGATCGTGTAGTTGATCTTTGGGTAACTCCAATCCTATTTTAATGATATTGAATGCCCGCTCCACTTTTTTTTCCTTTCGATAAACCATAATGGATTGACCGGTGGCATATAATACTTCCAATGCCCGCATTAAGCGTTGCGGGTTTTGTTGTTCGGCCACATCCCAAAAGTCTGCATCTTTTTGTTGCAGTTCTTTTTGCAGCCAGATCAATCCTTTATTGTTATACCCGTCAATCACCTGTTTACGTATCTCTTCAGGCACAACCGGCATCGGGTCTATCCCCTCACAAAAAGCCTTGATATACAAACCGGTCCCCCCCACCATAACAGCTATTTTGTTTTTCTCAAAAATTTCATCTGTGGCTGCTAGTGCATACTTTTCAAAACTACCCGCATTCAGCTCATCTGTAACTGTGTGTGATGCGATAAAATAATGTTTTACTGCTGCCAGTTCTTCTGCAGATGGCCTTGCTACGCCAATTTTCATTTCCTGGTAACACTGTCGTGAATCGGCTGAGATAATATCGGTTTGATAATGTTTTGCCAGGGCTATAGCGAATGGTGTTTTGCCTACGGCTGTAGGGCCCGCAATGATAATGACTGTTGATTCTTTTTGATCTTTCATAGTTTTTGTGCCTCTCTACCCCCGCCGGTTACAGGTAAGATGTATTCAGCAATTGCCTCATACAAAAAGGTGGTTTGTTTTTTGAAAAGAAAACCAACACACTTTCGCGGTTGGTTTCAAAATTATTCTTTATGTGCACTATTATTAAAACTCCTCCCCACTACCTTCTTCCTCCGTAGCCGTTTCATCAGCATCGGGGTCCTTTTCGCCCTCTTCGCCTTCCGTACCAAACCCATCAGTTGCTTCAGATAGATCGTACTTCTCTTCTATATCGGCAAACTTATCACCCAATAAACTTTTAGTACCGTATTGCTGCGGGCCAATGCCTTCTGTTCTGGATACTGATGGATAAACCGTCTTATTACTTTCTTCCTTACTTACATTAATCAACTCTACCAGAAAAAGCCAGTGTTTTTCAAAATCATATTCATATACAAATTTCTGGTTGGTATCGCGTATTTCAGAGCCTATGGTAATGTCTGCCATTAACAGGGGTTCTACCACATATGGTTTGTCATAGCGCTCAAAACTAATTTCTCTTCCCCACTGCCAATGATCATTGCTGCGAAAAAAAGTAGCTTTATGTTTCGAATCAAATTCATACCCTTTCAAAACAGCAAAATGAAGGTCCTGAAAATATTGCGTATGCCTGATCACAATATCCCTGTAAACAGAATTATCTTCTTCTAAATAAACCCTGAATTTTAATATAGCCATTCTGATAAGTTTGTGGTTGGGAGTTTGGGGCTGATGGATTAATCTTCCCGTATTTTTCCTTCCTATTTTTTAACCTTTCACTTCTTAAACCGCGTAAAAATACAATTTATTCAACCGCCTGCAAATTCAGTTCAGCTGCTTTTTCCAGCATAAATTGGTAAGCGGCTTCATAATTATTCGGTATCAGCCCATCCAGTATGGCTTCGCGGATGGCATCTTTGATCAGTCCGACGGGCCGTCCGGGCTGCAGGCCAAATTTCTGCATGATCATCTCCCCGGATACGGGTGGTTGCCAGTTTCGTATCTGGTCATTGTCTTCCACTTCCTGCAAACGGTAACGGACCAATTCAAAATTTTGCAGGTACCGCTTAACTTTAGTGGCATTTTTACTGGTAATATCTGCCTCACAAAGCATCATCAGCAGGTCTATATCTTCCCCTGCATCAAATAACAAACGGCGGATGGCACTATCTGTTATATTTTCTTTTGTAAGGCCGATAGGCCGCAAATGCAGCATCACCAGTTTCTGCACAAATTTCATTTTCTCATTCAGCGGTAATTTGAGTTTCGTGAATATTTTCGGTACCATCTTGGCCCCTACTACTTCATGGCCATGAAAGGTCCAGCCATGGCCTTCTTCAAATCGTTTAGTTGCGGGCTTACCAATATCGTGCAGCAGTGCCGCCCAACGCAACCATAGATCATCTGTGTTGGCTGAAATATTATCCAGTACCTGCAGTGTATGGTAAAAATTGTCTTTGTGCCCTTTGCCATCCACATATTCAGCCCCGTAAAGGTCAACCATCTGCGGAAAAATCAATTGCAATAACCCACTCCTGAAAAGCAGGTCCCACCCCACCGATGGCTTATCACATAACATGATTTTATTCAATTCATCCGTAATCCTTTCCTGCGAAACAATTTTTATACGCTGTGCATTATCACTGATTGCCTGAAATGTTTCTGATGCTATCGTAAAATGCAGTTGTGCGGCAAAACGAATGGCACGCATCATCCGTAACGGGTCGTCGCTAAAAGTCTGCAATGGCGCCAGTGGTGTCTGTATCATCTTCCGTTCAATATCCTGCAACCCGTTAAAAGGATCAATCAATTGACCGAAATCATGTTTATTCAAACTAATGGCAAGTGCATTAATGGTAAAATCCCTTCGGTTCTGGTCGTCCTCGATAGAACCAGGCACCACTTCGGGTTTCCGGCTGTTATGGCTATAGCTCTCCTTACGTGCACCCACAAACTCTACTTCCAGGTGAGACAATTTAATCTGTGCAGTGCCAAAGGTTTTAAAATACGCCACTGCGGGTTTAGGTTGAAATGATTCGGCAACTGCATGGGCCAGTTCAATACCATCACCCATGCAAACGATATCGGCATCTTTGGTGGGCCTGCCTATAATCTTATCACGCACAAAACCTCCGATTAGGTAACAGGGCACCTGCAATACATCAGCAGCAGCCGCTATCTTTTCAAAAACAAGGAATTCTTTATCTGTACAAACTATCTGCATTACTGCAAATGTAAGGCTGTTTGCTTATTTGGTTCAGAGGGGCAAAACGGCCAGTAATTGGGAACTGGTAATCAACCTTGCACAATTGAAATGTACAAGGGGGCACTTTTTCAAGCCATGTATTCCACAGGGGCGGCAACTTAGTGATTCAGCAACTTCTATTACATGACTCCTATCCGACAAAGGCCCGAACCCAAACGCCGGGATAGTTGAGCAATACACTGCAGTAACCGGGGCATTTACTGCCGAAGCAAAATGCATCGGGGCAGAATCATTTACATAATTCATCACTGCATCTTTCATTAATGCAGCCGATTGCAAAAAATTAAGTTGGCCGGTAAGGTTAATAACCGAAGTATGTTGGCAATGGGAACGGATACTTTCGCATAATGAATGATCTCCTGCCCCACCTATAAGGTAAACGGTTATTTCTTGTGATAATACATCAATAAAATGTGCCCATTGATCAGCAGGAAATTGCTTGGTAAACCATACAGAAGCAGGTGCAATACAGATATATGGTTTTTGTTTCCATTGCCGCACAAACGAATCATCACTATCCGTTGGGTATAATTTTGGTCTTGCCGCTTTTACATCGGTAAATGAAAGGATCAGTTGGTGGTTACGCTTTATTTCATGCAGGGTATGGTCACCTTCACTCAACTGATGGCGCACCACATCTGAAAATAAAAAACTGAACGGATTTTTATCAAACCCGATTGTTTGTTTGGCTTTAGATAGTGCAGTGAGCAAACCTGTTGCGGCAAAGCGTTGCAGATTGATCACCTTATCATATCTTTCGAATCTTATTTTTTTGAGGATAGTCAAAAGATGCTGATACTTTTTCTTTTTCTTATCCCATAGCAACACTTCATGTATAAATGGGTGTTGGTGAAAAAGTAATTCATTCCCTTTTCTTACCAATATATCCAGGGAAGCATCCGGCCATTGTGTGTGCAATTTTTCTAGCAGGCCTGTGGCTAATACCACATCCCCAATAAAAGCCGTTTGAATGACCAGTATTTTTTGCATAATAACAAAAGTAACTAACTAGTGGGAGTTAATGCTATAATGGGTTAATTAGTAATGAATGACTAAAACTCAGTCATTTTGAAATTAATACCTTAATCAAGTATACATTTCCTCTTGGGCAAAAAAATTTGAGAAGGTCACAGCAATCAAACAACTATCATTAATAAATTATTCATATTCCAGCTCATTACTAAAAAACTCCCAGTCAAATAAAATAAAACTGGTAGAGATTTTTTTTAATGAATTGCGCAAGTTTTTTTTGCGCAGGAAATCTTTTGTGTATTGATGGTTGATCATATTGCTGGTATCAATACCCAAATTCAGGACTGCCTGATTAAAGGATTGCATTTTTTCGGTTGGAACATCTAAACTAACCCGCGCCATATAACTGGTTTATAGAATTAAATTAATCTTTCTTACGGGCAAAATCAATTACATTAATAAGCTGAAAAAATCATGCCACCCTCATAAAATGGCTAACCGATTCTCTGATAGTTAATTAACAAAATAGGTGAGTGTCGCACTGGGTTATGCACATTTTACGGGCGGATAATGCTTAATGTGCCATCTTTTTCCCATTTAATAATAGAGGAAGGTTTGTGGGGTTCAATATCTTCCTGGCGGTAGTTCACTACGTAATTAACCCCGTCTACAATTACCCTATCTATGTCTTTAAAACATTGTGGGGCCGGATAGCCACTGATATTGGCAGAAGTACTTACAATGGGTTTTTGGAACCTTTTAATCAGATTTTTGCAAAACTCATCTGCACAGATACGAATAGCCACTGAGCCATCTTCTGCTAACAGGTTTTCAGCCAGCTCAATAGCACCTTCATAAATAACGGTAGTGGGCCTGTTCACACCTTTTATATAATCGAATATCTGCAATCCGGGCTGTGTAACATACCGCAGGATATCTTTTTCATCAGCCACCAATACAATCATAGCCTTTACATCGGAGCGTTTTTTTAACTGGTAAATCCTGGCAACCGCCTCTGCATTCGTAGCATCACAACCAATACCCCACACGGTATCCGTTGGGTAAAGTATCAGTCCTCCCTCCAAGAGTTTCTCGAGACAAGCTTCTATATCATCATTGAATGGCTGCATGCAGTAAAAAGGGAATGTAGGGATTTTGACAGCAAATTACTGATTGTGACAGAACAATTACGTTCTAGAGTTCTGATAATGCTTTGAAACTGTATGTTTGCAAAAAATTAAGCATGCCCTTACAAGCACAGATACAGGAAGTTTGGAATAACCGGGAATTAGTAAAGGATACGCATTACACCGATGCAATTAAATCCGTTATCGAAGAAGTAGATAAAGGCCGCTTACGGGTAGCTTCTCCTACCAACGGCGGCTGGATAGTAAATGAATGGGTAAAACAAGCCATTCTGCTTTATTTTGGTATCCAGCAAATGCAGACCTGGACAATACCCCCTTTTGAATTTTACGATAAAATGCTGCTTAAAAGCAATTATAAAGAATTGGGCGTGAGGGCCGTGCCGCATGCCGTGGCCCGCTATGGCGCCTACATTGCCAAAAATGTAGTGTTAATGCCCAGCTATGTAAATATTGGTGCTTTTGTAGATGAAGGTTCTATGGTAGATACCTGGGCCACGGTTGGCAGTTGTGCCCAGATAGGTAAAGGTGTTCACCTAAGCGGCGGCGTGGGAATTGGCGGTGTATTAGAGCCACTACAGGCCAGTCCGGTGATTATTGAAGATGGTTGCTTTATTGGCAGCCGTTGCATTGTAGTGGAAGGAGTTATTGTTGAAAAAGAAGCGGTGCTGGGTGCCAATGTGGTGCTTACCCAGTCAACCAAGATTATTGATGTTAGCGGAAGTAAGCCGATCGAATACAAAGGGCGGGTTCCTGCCCGAAGCGTAGTAATACCAGGCAGCTATACCAAAAAATTTAATGCAGGCGATTACCAGGTTAGTTGCGCCCTCATTATAGGCCAGCGAAAAGCCAGTACCGATCTGAAAACAAGTTTGAATGATGCGTTGCGCGATTTTAATGTAAGTGCTTAGTACACGGACCATGGTAGATAGTCTATGGTCTTTAATATTTTCTCTTTATTGTGCACTATTGACAGGCCTATGGACAAAAAAATTACGCTCGCCGGCTTTTTAATCTCATTAACAGGGGCCATATTTTTTTCTACCAAAGCCATCTTCGTTAAACTTGCTTTTCAGTCAACCAATGTAGATGCCATCACCCTGCTCAGCCTGCGGATGTTATTTTCTTTGCCTTTTTATTTATTCGCGGCATGGCTGGTTACGAAAAAAGAAAATGTACAACCTTTATCCGGCAAAGACTGGTTGCTAATTCTGGTCATGGGTATATTAGGATATTACCTGAGCAGCTTATTCGATTTCATCGGCCTGCAATATGTATCAGCAGGACTTGAAAGACTGATTTTATTTCTTTACCCCACTTTTGCGGTACTGATCAATACATTCATTTTTAAAACTAAACTTGGACGCGTACAGTTTATCGCCTTGGCATTAACCTACCTCGGTATTGGCATAGCCTATTTTGGTGAGTTACAGTTGGATACCTCAAACCCGAAATTCTTCTTCGGCTCTTTCATGATTTTTCTTTGTGCCATCACATATTCATTCTACCTCGTTGGTACGGGCAGAATGGTACAAAGAGTAGGGGTTACCAGGTACACGGCTTATGCTATGTTAGCTGCTACTGCAGGCATTTTTATCAACTTTCTTTTAACGCATACCATACAGGACATTCCCTTCTCATCCGGCTTAACCGGCTATGCCATTGCACTGGCCATTATTGCCACTGTATTACCTTCTTTCATGATGACTAATGGTATGAAACGAATTGGCAGCAACAATGTATCTATCATTACCAGCATCGGGCCGGTATCTACCATTATACAGGCACATTTTTTCCTGGGCGAAAAAATTATTGCTGCTCAGATTTTCGGGACTGCCCTCGTTATTGCAGGTGTAATACTCATCGGCTGGCAATCTAAATATGCCAGTGAAAACTGAGCGTGGCTTCCACTATTTTTTTTATCGCAGCTTTCTCGCTGCTTACCGTTGTTTTCAGGCAGGTAACCTACTGAATATTTGCCATAGATAAAAGACGCAATTCATCAAGCCTCCATTGTTGAAAACTATCACGTAAGTAGTAGTTTAGTTAAACGAAAATTTGATTTTCCTTTATCCCCAGCAGGAAATGGTTTTTTCATTCAGGTAATCTTTGAAGTCGGAAATTGATAAAAGGTTCTGTTCCGCGAGTTGTATTAACTTTCCAGATTTCAGGTTTAGTAATATGCCATTCCATTTCTTAATTGCATCCGTATGAGTGGTTTTATAATAGCTTTCAATATCTTCTGTTGGAATATTTTTTTTGCTTAGGAACAAGGTAAATGTGGTGGTACCGGAGCCATTATCGACTTGCACATTTGTTATACCTAAAACCGAAAGTAGGATTAGGAATATAATAATGGAGTAGGGTATAATGACTATGATACAAAAAAGTTGTATTTTATTTTACTTTCCAAAATAAGATACTAATCGCTTCAGGATTTTGTATTTCGTGGTGGATAAAAAAATATGCAGCAATAAATAATAAAGGCAGAAGACAACTACGCGTCATCAAGTTTGAATAATGTGTTCTGAGATTTATGATACTATCTAAAAAAACCTAAGAAGACCACCATGATTTATTATCCGGTCATTTCACTCAGTTCCAACCAACGCAACTCTTTCTCTCCCAGCAATGCATCAATCGCAATAATCCTTTCGCTCATTTTCTGAAGTTCTTCAAAAGGTAAATTTCCGGTACCCATTTTATCAGTAATACTTTGCTTTTCTTGTTCTAAAGAGGGCATTTCCTTTTCCAACAAGTCAAATTCCCGTTTCTCTTTAAAACTCATCTTTTTCTTCACACCCGTCACTCCCTGCTCACGACTCACATTACCCACTGCCGATTCTGTTGTTTCCCCCTTGCTCTTCCTGTCTTCCAGTACATCCCATTTATTTTCCTTCTTCTCGTTGTCTTTCAGCCAGATGCGGTATTGTGTATAGTTACCTGGAAAATCCCTAACTTCTCCCCCTCCTTCAAATACAAATAAGTGGTCAACCAACCTGTCCATAAAATACCTGTCGTGACTCACGATCAGCACACAACCCTGGAACTCACTAAGGAAGTTTTCTAGCACCCCTAATGTAGGCAGGTCAAGATCATTGGTAGGCTCATCGAGAATTAAAAAATTAGGATTGGTAAACAATATCGTTAGTAATTGCAAGCGTTTTTTCTCACCACCGCTTAATGAGTTCAGGTAAGTGTATTGCTTATCGGGTGTAAATAAAAAAAGTTCGAGAAACTGCGCGGCACTTAAACTTCCGCCATTGGCCAATGGAAAATTTTCAGCAAAGGTTTTAACAAACTCAATCACCCGCATATTTTCTTTAATCACCAAGCCCTGCTGCGAAAAATTGCCAAACACAACCGTATCCCCAATATTTATTTTACCACTGTCGGCTGCTTCAATCCGTTGCAGCATATTTAAAAAAGTACTTTTACCAACCCCATTCTTACCAATAATACCAATCCTTTCACCTTTACTGAAATTATAATCGAAGCCTTTTAAAATAGGCAGGTCGCCATAGCTTTTATATACTTTCTTCATCTCTACAATCTTACCGCCCAGCCTGCTCATCTTTACCTGCAATTGTACCTGTACATCTTCTATTTTTTGTTTAGCCCTAGCTTCTACTTCATAAAAATTATCCTGCCGGCTTTTACTTTTTGTTGTCCTTGCTTTGGGTTGCTTGCGCATCCACTCCAG
>JAYSXR010000254.1:0-3384 GCA_043717145.1 Chitinophagaceae bacterium
TACTGGAATATTATTTTCCTGCTAACAAGTCATCAATCGCTTACCGATGGGCTAATGCAGTTGACGGATTTGATATGCCTGTATTAATAAAAGTGGGCGATAATGAAGTATTGATAGAACCGGTAAGTACACAATGGAAATCACTTAACCTTAAGGCAGGTGAAGCCGATATGGTAAAACCGGAAGAAATTGAAAAACAATTTTATAGCAAAGTAAAGCTGGCGGCTCCCGCTAATTAACAGGGATAAACAATATTATGGGCAGTATCCGCAAGCAAACGATTATCTCAAGTGTACTGGTGTATATCGGGTTCTTTATTGGGTTTATCAATAACTATTTCTATACAGCTAAAACCCCATTCGGATTTTATAAAACAGGTAATATTTTTACCCCCGATCAATATGCGATAACCCGTATCTTTTTTGATTTTGCGCAGATCATGTTTGCTTTTGGATCCCTCGGGGTTATCCCGGTGATTTATAAATTCTATCCATATTATAAAGATAACCTCCCTGAAAAAAGAATAGACCTTTTATCATGGGCATTGATGGCATCTTTTATTGGGTTTATATTGGTATTGCTGGGCGGTTGGTATTTTGAGCCTTTGTTTGTTCGTAAATTTTCTGAGAATTCAAAGCTCGTGGTAGATTATTATTTTTGGCTGTTCCCCTTCGCCATGGGTATGCTTTTCTTTTCTGTGATAGAGAGTTTTTGCTGGGCAGTACAAAAGTCTATCATCTCTAATTTTCTGAAAGAGACCGGTCTGCGTATTTTAACTAGTGTATTGATTATGCTGTTTTATTTTCATGTGATTTCTTTTCGGTATTTTGTTTACTTTTTTTCTTTTCAATACCTCATTGTATTTCTTGTATTGTTAGGCTATATGTATAAAACTGGACATTTATATTTCAGTTTCACCATCAGCAGCGTTACCCGTAAATTCTGGAAAAAAATAGTAAGCATGCAGATGCTTATTTTTGGCGGTACCGTTATTGCAGCCGTAGCAGCCACTATAGACAGCTTGATTATTGCCAGTATTATGGGCCTCGCGGCTACTGGTGTGTTTGTTTTCGCACAATACGCCGCTAACCTCATTCAAATACCTCAACGGAGTATCCAGGCCATTTCTGCAGGTGTATTGGCAAGGGCATGGAAGGACAAAGATTATAAAGAAATCCACCGTATCTATCAACGATCCTGTATCAACCTGTTACTGATGTCGCTTTTCATTTTCGGTAATATCTGGCTGAACGTAAAAGATGGTATGTTGGTACTAACCATACAAAAAGAATATGCCGATGGGTTAGGCGTTCTTTTTATACTCGGCTTGGTTCGCATTATCGATGCTGGCACCGGCCTGAATGCCATGGTAATCAATACGTCTACTTTCTGGCGGTTTGATTTTTATAGTGGTGTTACTTTACTGGCCCTCAGGTTGCCCCTAACCTACTACCTTATAAAAAATTACGGTATCATCGGTTCTGCATTTGCAGAATTAACAGCGTATAGTGTTTATAATTTCATCCGGTTCGAATTTCTTCGCAGGAAATTTAGTATGCAGCCTTTCACATTAAAAACATTGTATTCACTTATTCTTGGTGTAAGTGCTTATTGCCTTTGTTTTTTTCTGATGAAAGATACCCATGGGTGGCTGGGTATTATTCTTCGCGGAGGCATATTTTCTTTGATAATGATTGCCGGTGTTTTTTACTGGAAACTCACTCCGGATGCCGAGCAGTTATATGATACCCTCTTGAAAAGGATAAAAAGAATGAAGCGTTAAAATAAAATGCAAACACGTAACGCCATAAAAATCATTTATGATGGAACCTTTAACTATTTTCCCATCCTTCCAGCCCCTCTATATTTAGTCTGCCAATAGATATCATTCAAATCACTGATCATCACACCGCCGCTGGTAGCAGCATGTACGAACTTATTATTGAGCAGGTAAACCCCTACATGTGAAATATCCTTTTCACCGGTATTGAAAAAAATAAGGTCTCCCTCACGAAGGTCTTCCAACTCTATTCTGTCAGCAGTGTTGTACTGTTCTTGCGCTGTTCTGGGTAAATTCTGCTGATATACATCCCGCATAATAATCTGGGTAAAAGCAGAACAGTCTATGCAATTATCGGTACTTCCCCCCATACAATATTTCGTCCCCCACCATTTATCAATCACTTGTAAAAGCGGGATATTCGTTAGTTTTTCTACCGTAGCATCCATGATGATTGCATATTTCAATTGCAACATGTTTGCCATCTCTATGTTATCAGTGGTCATTTGCCCGTCGGGCTTAGTATCCGTGCGCATAATGGTTTGGGTAACAGGCTCCTTTTTTTTTGTCAAGGTGGCTGCCGCAGTGTGATAAGGGTTTACCACCGACCCGGGCGTTACTTCAATCTGGTCAAGAAATTCCCTTTTGGCAGTAGAATTTGATTTTTTAGTCAATCTGGTAATAGCCGCAGGACTATCCTTAACTGACAATTTACTCATTGACCGGCAACTGGTTAAAACCATCAGGCTGCATAATCCTATCGTAAGGCCGTGTATTTTCATAATATCAGTTTTGGCAAGTTAACGTACAGAAACTAAAGTCCGCATGCAGCTGAATAACTTTATCGTTTTCATTAGAGTACACATGGAAATGTGGATAAGTCTGAAAGTTGGGGGTTTTGAGTTTGGGGTTTGATGTTGTGGAAAATTGTATCTGCTCATGCATCTTGTAACTAACGATATTTGTTACTTGTTTCGGTTTTGATTTGAACCAACTCCGAACGCCAAACGCCAAACACTCATGCCCAAATTTTCGCATCTTCACGTTCACACCCAATACTCACTGCTTGATGGTGCAGCGGCTATAGGTGGCTTGTATAAAAAAGCTATCAAAGACCAAATGCCGGCATTGGCCATTACCGATCACGGCAATATGTTTGGGGCATTCGATTTTGTAAGCCAGGCCTGGAAAAATACCAAAGTGGTTGGTAAGGATACCAATGGAAAAGATATTACCGAACCGGTAGTGAAACCCATCGTAGGTTGCGAATTTTATGTAGTAAAAGACAGGCATGCCAAATCTTTTACAAAAGATGTAAAAGATAATCGCTACCACCAGGTATTACTGGCCAAGAATAAAATCGGGTACCAAAACCTGGTAAAACTAACTTCCCTGGGTTTTATCGAAGGTATGTATAGCAAATACCCCAGGATAGACAAAGAGTTGATTGAAAAATACCATGAAGGACTCATCGCTACTACCTGCTGCATTGGTGCGTATGTGCCACAAACCATTTTACATGAAGGAGAAGAAAAAGCGGAAAAAGAATTCAAATGGTGGCTGGATATGTTTGGAGAGGATTATTATATAGAGATCCAGCGCCA
>JAYSXR010000255.1:0-3366 GCA_043717145.1 Chitinophagaceae bacterium
ATCAACGTTTTATTGTATCGCTGATTCATAAATTCAACTACAACAACATAAGTTCCGGCCGCATAAGCACCCGCATTGATTGTGTAACCCGCCTGAACCTCTTTCATCAGAACCATCTGGCTCATCATCATTTTTCCATCCATACTAATAATCCGAACCTGGCAAGACAAATTAGCGTCAAACTGGCCTTCACATTTTAAAGTAGCCGGGCCACTCGTTGGGTTAGGATATAACTTTAAAGAAACCGATACATTCGTAATATTTGCTACCGGAGGAACTTCTGTACAGCCCGCACCAAAAACACCTTTGTTATTGTAAGCAATGGCTAAAGACGATACGCCGCTGGAAGTAGTAAGACATTTACCTTTCCCTTCAACAACAATTGGAGTACCGCCTGTTGCAGTCACCCCGCCGCTCGAAAACGCTATAGGCGAGAAACTCAGGGACATCTGCGCCATACCTGTAGAGCAGGCAAGCAACATGATGATGATAAGATATATCCCTTTATTAAAACGCATAATAAACTTCCCTGATTGTTTGACCGTTTTTAGTATACTGTATATCCAATGCGGTTAAAGTGATTTCACGAATGAGATAATCAATCTGAACCTGAACTCCACCAATAGTGACGATGATTTCAATTAAAGCCCTTGGACCGTTTGTAAACCACTGACCAAAATTGTTATCTGAATTGGTAAATGTTCCGGCTAAAGTCAATGTGGGGTTAAGGGTATAGGTTTTTGTATATTTTTTCTGATCACTTGTCAAAGACTGTTCAACACCATTGACAAATACTTTGGTCAATCTCCACACCCTGTTACCAATACCAATAAGATTATTCACAACTTTTTGATCCTCTGATACAGGAGCATCACCGGTTTTACTGCATCCTGAAAGAAGGATAGCGCAAAATGTGATTGCAAAAAATTGTAGAGTTAATTTCATTTTTAATTTATGCGTTTGGTTCTTTGATGTTTAGAAGATTTCTTCGATTACTGTTTCAGTGGATGCTTATTAGCTGCATTACGCAACTTGACTAAGTATACTGAGGTAAAAGGGTTATGCAGAGGACGAGCAACTTCTGATAATGCGAAAAACACAATCCGGGAAGCAATTTCAAAAACGAGTTCGAAAAACTGTGTAGGATGTAGTGTTGAATTTCCATTTGAATCAAGTAGCTGTGAATAACTGGATGATAATACTGGCTTTTTCAAGGACTTGGATATTGATTCTAAAACCTAGGATATAGCAATTACTGTATCTCTTAGTAGTTGAATTACTACAAATATACGAGTGAACAACGACACGAGTAGTGTTTTTAGCCAATTATTTTTTGAAAAAAGGGAGATTTTTTCCTGAAAATAAATAAGGCCCTGAAAATCAGGGCCTTATCAAGTATTTAAGTGGGATTTCTTATACTTTAAAATGCGAAAAAGCTTTGTTCGCTTCAGCCATACGGTGCGTGTCTTCTTTCTTCTTAAAAGCAGCACCTTCACCTTTAGCGGCTGCAATGATCTCATTTGCCAACTTATCTGCCATGGTACGACCATTCCTCTCGCGGCTGTAGCGGATCAACCACTTCATGCTTAAGGAGATTTTACGGTCTGCACGAACCTCGGCTGGAATCTGGAAGGTGGCACCCCCAATTCTACGGCTACGCACCTCAACAGCTGGAGTAATATTAGCAATGGCTCTCTTCCATGTTTCGTATCCATCCTCACTGGTAATCTTTGTTACCTTGTCAACCGCATCATAGAAAATATTGATAGCAGTACTCTTTTTACCTTGCCACATCAGATTATTGATGAATCGGGTAACCAATTTATCATTGAAACGTCCATCAGGAGCGAGTGGTAATTTTTTGGCTTGTGCTTTACGCATGTAATTATAAATTAATGAATTAGCTGATTATTTTTTTGGCTTTTCTTTCTTAGTGCCGTATTTGGAGCGGCTCTTTTTACGGTCTTTTACACCGGCAGTATCCAAACTACCACGTACAATATGATAACGCACACCCGGCAAATCCTTTACACGACCCCCACGGATCAGTACAATGGAGTGCTCCTGTAAGTTGTGGCCTTCACCTGGTATATAGGCTATCACTTCAATCTTATTTGTTAAACGCACTTTGGCCACTTTACGTAAAGCCGAGTTTGGTTTTTTGGGTGTAGTCGTATACACCCTGGTGCAAACACCACGGCGTTGTGGACAAGAATCCAAGGCTCTGGACTTACTCTTAGCCCTGATAATTTCGCGACCTTTTCTAACTAATTGTTGTATTGTAGGCATTCTAAACCGTTTAAAATTTCGGACGGCAAAGGTAGTGGCTGGAAATGAAAAACCAAAATGTTTTCTACAATTTTCCTCCTATTCCTGCGAAACCCGTTGAGTACCTACCTAAACAGGTGTAAAATAGTTTTTTCCTACGGGCTAATAAGTACATGTACCGGTTCTACCTCCCGTTTTTTCACCCGATTTCTATTCTGCCCTTTGTCCTTGCCAAAAGGCTTACTAATTTGACGCGTAACCTTCTCATCCGCGCCCACAAATACTTTAAAAAAGTACGATGAGAAGAGCTATACCTTTTTATTTTATGCGTAGCCTTATTTATCGGCAAACCAGCCTGGCACAGGTGGGGGTATACCAATATCCTACACTACAGCAGGCGCTGCCTATATCAAGAATTTTGATGGCTTACCCAATAGCGGAAGGTTTACCCTAAACAGCAAAGTGCCGATAAATCTCAACGGATTACCTTTACATGGAGCCGGCCTGGGGGGCTGGTAGATTTTTATGACCGGCGGAAGCAATTCCTCGGCCGGTTTTATTGTAAGAACTGGTTCATTAACCGGAAACGGCAAATACAGTCTTTGAGTATCCGGAGCAACTGACACAGCACTTAGATCGCTTTCTTCCAGCACCGGCGTCTATGCTTTCGGAGTTAAATTTACTCATACTACAAGGAACCTCTTAAACAAGTTTCGCGTAAGTTTTACCGTTGAACAATGGAGGAAAGGCGGATCAACCAATAAAAATACCTGGACATTCAAATATAAAACAGGCCCGCGCACCAATATTGATCAGACCGGTTTGTTGATTGAGGCCAATCTCCACTTTAGCTATGTAAATAATACAGCAACAGGAGCAAGCCTTGACGGCGATATACCCATTTACCAACAAAATATTTTTTTTACATTTAATGGTATAAACTGGAAGAGTGGTGAACAATTATTGCTCCGATGGGACGCTGCTGATAAAGCCCGAAATGATGACGCAGTGGGTATTGACAATTTTACTTTTTCTGCCGGATTGTTGAGTACGGCTCCATTGGTTCAGCGTTTGGCCGCTGACTCCCTTACTGCAAAT
>JAYSXR010000256.1:0-3363 GCA_043717145.1 Chitinophagaceae bacterium
GGCTATCGCATCTTCTTCCTGCGCAATGCCTGCCAGCCCGCTGTAAAACCATTCCATAATATGGCCCAGCATCAGGTGATTGTTAGATACATTCTCTAACGCAGGCCAGGACTCGGTTAGCGCTGTTGCACCTTTCTTTAATTGAAAACCATAACCGGGTACATCATCCCGATTATTCATTTCATAAATCAATTGTGATGCGCCGGCTTCATCCAGCGCATTTATTAAAAAATGAAAACCAATGTCTCCGGCTGTAAGTGCTTTGTTGCCGGCATAAATAGAATCTACGAGGTTTTTCACCAAGGCCTTTTTATTTTTTTCCGCAACCAGGCCAACACTTAATGGCATATACATGGCGGTTTGGCTTCCTGTGGAATACACGTTGGTTGTGACATTAAAAAAACTATTATTGAATGATTTTTTTATGGCCAATGCCTGCTGTTGAAAAGTTGCCGCTTCGCTTTTAAAGCCAAGCACCCTTGCCATTTTACAAAGCAAGGCCACATCGTAATAATAAATAGACGTGGCTGTTAATGCCTTGGGTGTAAGCTGTGCTTCGCCCGGTGCTGCGGGGCCGTAATCAAACCAATCGCCAAGACCATGCGACAGAATATGATTGGCAGATTTACTTTCAAGATAAGCCACATATTTTTTCATCATCGGGTAGGCTTGTTGCAATATATCTTTATCACCATACCAGGTATATAACAGCCACGGCAATATCACTGAAGCACTGCCCCATTCCGGGGAATCCAAAAATCCACCTTCAAAAACTACATACTCCGGCGCAATATCCGGAACAAAACCTTCTGTATATTGTGCATCTATTAAATCCAATACCAGCTTACGATACAGGCTATACACATCATAGTTGTAATGAATAGATGCCCCCATTAAATAATCCTGTTCCAGCCAGCTTAGCTTCTCCCGGTGCGGACAATCGGTTACAACACTTTGCATATTACTTTTAACAGACCATTTGATCAATGTATCAATACGGTTGAATAATTTATTGGAACATTCAAAGGAACCATTTTCAGGATTCGAATTGCGGTTATGCATTGAGTTTAATTGCAGCATAACAGGTAATCCAGTGCTATTATTAACGCCTGAAGGAACGGCTCCTTCTACCTGCACATACCGAAAACCATAATAGGTAAAAGAAGGTTGCCAGGTTTCTTCTCCATCACCTTTTAGTGTATAAAAAAAATAATAAGGCGCTCCGGATGCTTCCTGGTTAGGTGATTGATCAGCCTTTAATAATTCAGCAGGAATCAATTTAATTATCTGCCCTTTTTTTCCGCTCACTTTCAGTTTAATAATACCGGAAATATTCTGGCCAAAATCATACAGGTAATTTCCGTTGGCTGTTGGTTGAATTGTTTTGGGCGCAAATGAATCGAGCAATACAACAGGGTAATCCTGCTCAGGCAATAGTTTTCCCATTGGAGCTTTTACAGTCAGTGCATGCTTCCAGTTGGCATCATTAAAGTCAATGGCATTCCATCCGTTTTGTTCCAGTTGTGCATCATAATCTTCGCCGCCATAAATACTGTTGAAGGTAATGGGAGAAGCGGTAGTTTTCCAGCTTTCATCAGAAAGTATATTTTCAGTAGTGCCGTCCTGATATAAAATTTTCAACCTGCATATCATCGTAGGATTTCCAAATGCGGTTACTATTTTAAAATATCTTTCCCTGTTAATATTGTAAAAGCCGTTACCCACCATTGCACCAATAACATTTTGGCCATCCATTAACTGTCCGGTAACGTTATAAGTGTTGTACAAAACTGTTTTATCAAAATAGGTCCAGCCCGGTGCAAGAAAAGCAGTGCCCACTTTTTTGCTGTTGATACTTATTTCGTATTGTCCCAAACCGGTAACGAACAGCAAAGCATTTTTTACTTTTTTGCTAATGCTGAATCGCTTTCTAAATAAGGGTACTGTTGAACGCTGTAGGCATTTATTGCCAAGTACATTTACAAGTGGTTCATGAATGCCCGGAGCCACCCGCATTGAATCTGCCAGTGTTTCATAGGCAATCCATTTTGCATTGCTCCAATCTGTTGTTGAAAATAGGCCGGTGGTAAATTGTTGTGTGCGGCTCCAGACGGAAGGCTTGTTGTTTTTATCCCACACTTTTACCCGCCAGTAATATGTTTGTGCAGGCTTTAGTGGTTTGCCTGCATAATCAACCAACAAAGTTTGATTACTTTTAGTTAGAGAAGAATTATAAACATCATACATACCGGCGTTTAGTTTTTCTCCCGTGCTGGCAATCACTAATTGATAAGCTGTCTGATACTGGTTGTTTTCTGTTGCACCTAACTCCCAGCTAAAATATAATTGTTGCAGACTTACGCCGAGCGGATTGATTTTATTTTGAACCAACGCAGTTGTAATTTTTAACTGGGCAAAAAGGTTGCTTTCAATCACAAATAACAGTACAGTAAAAGCTATAACTTGGTTTAATTTATTCATGATAGTATTTATATTTTTTTATCTACTTTATTCTATTGGATAATCTATGGTCAGGATGCTTTAAAAGCTTTTGTGGTAATATTGGCAATCACCAAACCACCAATCACCAACAAGCCGCTTATTAAATGAACGGTGGTAAATTGTTCTCCTAAAAACAGTACTGCTTCAATGGTACTGAACACAGGAATCAGATTACCAAACAACCCGGTTCCGGATGCACCAAGTTTTTGAATGGAGGCGTTCCAGCAAAAAAAAGCAATGATGGAATTACCAATTCCTAGGTATAAAATAATCACGATAATGTGTGTATTCCATTTTACCGGAGCACTGTGTAATATTTCAAAAATATAAAAAGGAAACAGACAAATAGTACCTACTGTAAAAATGGTAAATAAAAAGACTAATGGAGAAATTGCAGCAGGCTTTTTACGTACGAAAATATTGTAGATGGCAAAGGTAAAAGCGCTGATGAGAATTAATACATCACCTTTGCTAAACCTAAATCGGGCAAGTGTTTGCAGGTTTCCATGACTTAGTAAAAAAAGAATACCAACCATGCAAATGACCATGCCAATAACACGAGGTCTGCTGATATGCTCTTTTAAAAAGATGGCAGCCAGGAGTGTAATGAAAACAGGAGCAGAAGTAGTGCCTATCAAAGCAAGGTTAATGGCAGAAGTATAATGACCGGCAAGATAAATAAAGGTATTGAAGATGGTTACGCCTGTAAGCGCCGTCCAGAATATGTATTGCTTGTTTTGTAGGATGAGTTGCTTCTCCTCTATGAACTTTTTAAAAGCGAACGGCGCAATACAAATGGAGGCAAGTGCCCATCTGTAAAATGCCAGACTTACGGGTGGTACTTCCATGGAAATACCTTTT
>JAYSXR010000257.1:0-3363 GCA_043717145.1 Chitinophagaceae bacterium
TAAAATCAACCCAAAATTGGCCGGTACACGCAGCAAAAATTAAAAAACCGGAAAAACAACAATAATCTGTGTCTTGCCAGCGAGGTGGTCCCGGCGAGAATCGAACTCACATCTAAAGTTTAGGAAACTTCTATTCTATCCATTGAACTACGGGACCATGAAAAAGTTGGGTGTTTGGTGTTAGGAAGAAATCTTAAGAAGATAACCATCAAAATAGAACAACACTAAACGCCAAACCTCCATCAGGGCTGCAAAAATAATAGATTCTTCTATTCGGGCTTCAATAGATTTGGGCATTTTGGTTGCTGGCAGAAGGATTGGCTCACAAAGACGCAAACAAAACCAAGAGGCAAAGTTTCAGGCCTTCATAGGCCCTATGCATTTTACATGAAACAAACCAACCGGGATTCTGAATTTCTTCAGTACATTCAAACCATTAAAAATACCCATGAAAATAATCCGCTCAACCATTTTATTCCTTCTTACCCTATTCTCTGCCAACTATACCTTTGGCCAAAACAAACCCAAAGCGCTCCTTAACCATGTGGCCATTTATGTAGTTGACCTGGAGAAGTCCAAGGCTTATTACAATGAGGTTTTCCAGCTGGATTCCATTCCCGAACCTTTTCATGATGGCAAACATGCCTGGTATTCCATTGCACCCGGCGTAGCCATGCATGTGATACAGGGTGCCGAAAAGCCTAGGGAATATTACCTGAATAACCATACCTGCTTCAGTGTACCCTCCGTAGAGGCATTCATCGAAAAAATAAAGGCCCGGAATATGGTCTGGTTCAATTCCAAAGGTGTAAAAGGTATTGTTACTACCCGGATAGATGGTGTAAAGCAGATCTGGGTTAACGACCCCGATGGCTATTGGATCGAGGTGAATGATGCGAAGTTTTAGGTAGGCCGTGTACCATGGGCAATAGTCCTCTGCGCCAACAACAAACTCCCAACAACAAACTCCAAACCCCCCTATCTTTGCTCCTCTCAAAAAATGGGGTTATGAAGTTTTACAATGTATTGATCAAGTATCGTTTCTGGTTGGGCTTACTGGCTATCGCTTTAGCCATTACCGTTAATATAGTGAGTAGTTTCTGGCCGTCTTTTATATTGTATTTCATTGGGGTGATTGCCCTGGCCAGCCATTTCTTTATTGGCCCCATGCGCCTGATACAGGAACCCATGGAAGCAGGTAATATTGAAGAAGTGGAAAGGATATTAAAAACCATCTGGTATCCAGGCCTTTTATATAAGCCTGTTCGGTCAACCTATTATACGATACTGGGTAACCTGGCCATGATGCGGCAGGATTTTGATTCTGCCGAAAAACACCTGAAAAAAAGTGGCGAACTGGGTTCTCCCATGCCCGAAGCAGAAGGTGCCAATAAATTACAATTGGGTATGATGGCTATGCAGCGTGGCGACCTGAAACAGGGCGAAAGCTATGTGCGTGCTGCCATCCGCGCAGGTATACCCGATAAAGAAAGTGAGGCAGTAGCCTATCTGAGTATGTGCCAGATATTCATGAATAAAAGAGAATTCAGGGCTGCCAAAGAATTTTTCCGCAAGGCCAAAGCCTGCAAACCCAAAACCAAGCAGGTACTGGACCAGGTGAAGGAAATTGAAAAATATATTTCCCGAATGCCCGGCTAAGTGTCGCTACATTTAAGCGGCCTGAACCTTAAAAGCGTGGCCCCAATTTCAGCAAATTTACAAAACTTATTCTTCAAGTGCCAGTACGCTCAAGCGGCCTGGCACTTTTTTATTTTATCAGCCACTAACCTGACGAATATCATTAAATACGCAAAGCCACGTTCTTAGTTTTGCTATATGACAAGCAAATGGCAAAAATTAGCATTAATCTGCATGGGCTGCCTGCTCATGACCTTGTTAATCATCCTGCTAATCGAAGGTTTCAAAGCACATTAAAATACATACTATGAAAAAGAATATGGGTAATACAGACCGCACTATCCGCGTGATAGTGGCGATTGCTTTTGGGGCATTGTATTTTACCGGAAGCGTAACCGGTACATTCGGAATGGTATTGGTGGTATTGGGTGGCATTTTTTTGGCAACGTCAATGATCAGTTTTTGCCCCTTATATACATTGGCAGGAATGAATACCTGTGAGAAGAGAAAAATTTAACCGGTATAGTGCATCGGCGATGACTGACACTTTTATGCTTATGCATTCGGTTAGTAATGTTTTACATACACATGCTAACTTACCTTCAAAAAAATGGGGAGGTGCCCGGCCTGCTTCTTAACAAGGGGAAAGCATTCATATAAACGATCCTGCTCCTTATTGTAATGTATAAATATGTTTAATAAAGGAAACGAATCCACTTCTTTATTCAAATAACTGCCTCTCAGCAAACCAAACGTACTAGAGCGCGAACTGTCTGCTTTCAGGCAGGCTTAACAATAAGTCCATAATCCTGTTTTAGTCCAGCAATCACGAATCCCTGTTCGTAATAAATGAAATAATTCGCTGTAATGGCAACCCGCTTTCTGGTAAACTCAGCTAATTTAAAGCAGAATCCTTGGTAAGGCTGGTACGCAGATTTAAATAGCCTTTTTTAGTATGTATTTTGAAATATTCATTATATTTAAATCGATTATAATTTTTCTGTTGCCAGTGCGGGGTATAATTTGATACCCAATTTTTCATATGTTATAATTTCTATGAAAAAAGTATTTCCGGATTTATTAGTTTTCGAATTGAATATCCATTTATGGTAAACTATAATTTTTTCAAAAATGAACGCACCATCACTGACTAAAGCAGGTATCTTAACATTAATATTGGTCTCCCTATCATTAGTAAGCTGGGAGTATTATGTAAGAAGTAAGGGGTTTGATGCATCGTTTGATGATGACCCAGCCATGTGGACCCATATAAGAAACATGGTATATGAACCTTCAGATAAATCAACCGTTTTTATCGGTTCTTCCCGTATTAAATTCGATCTGGATATACCGCTCTGGGAAGAAATGACCGGTGATCATGCCATACAATTAGCTTGTGTAGGAAGCTCACCCATCCCGGTTTTAGAAAACCTGGCTAATGACAAAAACTTTAAAGGGAAACTGATTATTGATGTAACAGAACCCATATTTTTTTCCAATTCACCCTTCGGCCAGTTCAGGCCCGGTCAAAATATTAAATATTATTTAGCACAGACACCGGCACAACGGGTAAGCTTTGCATTGAATCATGTATTGGAGTCAAAGCTGGTATTTCTGGATAAAGAAAGACTTTCGTTGAATGCGCAATTGTCTGACTTGCGAATTCCTAACCGCCCAGGTGTATTTGAATTTCCCATTTTTCCACCTGATTTTGGCAGGGTAAAA
>JAYSXR010000258.1:0-3359 GCA_043717145.1 Chitinophagaceae bacterium
TCACCGGTGGCTGTTGGAAACTGTCTTAACTGGGTTAATGTAAACTCGTCTAAAGTGAGAATATTCCGGTTCACGTTCATAACAGAATCATTTAGATAAAGTTAGGAACTGACATGTAATCCGGCAGATAAATTTTGAAATGAATTATGTATAAAACACACAGTTACCATCGTTATTTTCGCAAAAAGATCTGGGTAAAATAAATCGTTCCCTGCCTGTCATTCGCAACACCGATGCCGGTAAGGTTATAGTTGCCTTCTATATTTTTTCTGTGTCCCTTGCTATTTAACCATACATCTACCACCCCTTTCGCTGTTAGGCTTCCATAAGCCACATTTTCTGCTGAAGCGGAGCTCCGGCCGATACTTTGTTCAATATTTTGTATACGTTGATTAAACCCGTTATGGCTAAATGTCGTTCTGCCTGTAGCCATATTACTGCTATGGTTATACGCTTGTTTAGAGACAGCATCCAGCATCTGCAAAGGTTCCTTACCCATTGAACGCCTGTGTGCATTAACATATTTAAGTATCGAATTCTCCAAGGAACCAACAGTAACATTATTATTCGTTTCCGTTACTGATGGCTTTGACGAAGGTATATTGGAAGGGCTGCAGGATAATAATATGACAAAAAGAAATAACCCGGAAATACGTTTTAAAAGAAATGGTATTGTCATTATATGTATTTATACCAATAAAGGCAACAATCATACCAACTAACCCGATCAAGTATGCCCAGCCCCGGGCACACGGGTAAAGAATTTGTATAATTATGTTAGTTTTGCCCAAACAGACATAATTAATCAGCAAGGAATGAAAGTATTCAAATTCGGAGGTGCCAGCGTAAACAATGTTGAAAGAATAAAAAATCTGGCAACTATTGTAAAGCAGTACGGGAAAGGGCCATTAGTAATCATTATCTCGGCCATGGGCAAAACCACCAATGGTCTGGAAAAAGTAGTTGAATCATTTTTTGCAGGCAATAAAGAAGAAGCTTTACAATTATTTGAGGTTGTGAAACAATACCATATTAACACATCCAAATACCTGCTGGTTACCCGTTTTAAAGAATGCATGGTGCAGCTCAACGATTTTTTTACAGAAATAGAATGGTTACTGCACGATAAGCCCGTTAGGGAATTTGACTATTATTACGATCAGATAGTTTGTGTGGGTGAATTATTAAGTACCTGCATCATCAGTCATTATCTGAACGAAATGACTATTGCGAATGAATGGCTGGATGTGAGAGATATTATCAGAACTGATAATAATTTCAGGGATGCTTCGATTGATTTAAATATAACTTCAGAAAGAATCTGCATGATGGATGCCGGGAGACGGGCAGCAGATAAAAAAAACTTTCTTACAGGCCCGCAACCATTCCCTAATATATATGTCACCCAAGGTTTCATCGGATCAACGGACGATAATGAAAGTACCACACTGGGCCGGGAGGGAAGCGATTATACGGCCGCAGTTTTTGCCAATATATTGAATGCAGAAAGCGTAAGTATATGGAAGGATGTAGAAGGCGTGATGAATGCCGACCCAAAAGCTTTCCCCGATGCACAACTCATATCCGAACTTAGTTTTACCGAAATAATTGAAATGGCTTATTACGGTGCACAGGTTATCCATCCTAAAACCATCAAACCATTACAGAATAAAGCGATACCGTTATATGTAAAATGTTTTTTAGATCCCTCATCACCCGGAACAGTCATTCATAAAAAAAATAGTACCCACCTCCCCCCCATCATTGTTGTAAAACAAAACCAGGCTTTGATCCATTTGAAAAGCCAGGACTTTTCATTTGTTGGTGAAGAGCCCATGAGCATGCTGTACAAGATATTCGCTAAAATAAAGATCAAGCCAAGTCTTATACAAACAGGAGCCATTAATGTACAGGTTTGTATTGATTATAGGGCCGATAAAATAGCGCAGTTAGCGGAAGAAGCAGGTGGTATTTTTGATGTACAGGTTGAAAAAGAATTAAACCTGCTAACGATCAGGCATTACAATTATACCATACTGGAAGAATTGACAAGAGGGAAAAATATCGTACTCACCCAGCAGACAAAAGAAACCGTTCAGATAGTATATTCTTAGGCCACTATTGTAAACGAGCCGGTTTACAAAGCAACGTATTCCCCTTTTTTATTAATAGATATCAGTGGAATTTTTTTAGTCTGCTCAAAAAGGTCAAAAACTTCTTTCAGTCTTCCGGAAAATTTTTGGTATTCGATATCATCGTTGGTGGCCTTAGCTAGAAAAGCTTTGCTTTTTTCAACATTATACCGGATAGGGAAAATATGCACGGGTATAAAATCCTGTCCATGTTCATGTGCATAGGAAGCCAGAAAATAAACTTCTTCAATCTGCGCGTCTTGTATAGGTATGCATCCCACCGTTACACAACTCCCATGAATATAAATATCAGCACCGGGCTTGGACGAATCACTTAACACCAGATCAGATGCATTGGGGTAATTCAAGCCCAGTGACATATGGTAATTGCTGTTAGGTTTAAATACATTGATATAGTAAAAACCCTCGGGCACCTGGTAATCACCTTCAATCCGCTTGGGTCCTAGTGCTCCCGATAATGCGCAAATATTATATGTCTTAAATAATTTGAAAGGCTCATTTTTCTGTCCACGTACCCATACCTCTAACTGGCTATCGTACTTAAAACTCCGCACATACATCTGTTTTAAAGGCCATGTAAGGTGCATCGCCTCAAATTGCTTTTTCAGCGAATCTTCTTTTTGAAGGACGATATTTGCCAATTTTTGATTCATCCGCTGGTTCCGCGGGGAAGATTGCGCAGTAAGCTGCGTTAAACAACACAAAAACAGAAATAAACCCAGCCATCGCTTCATACATTAAAATTAAGACTTGCAGCACTAACACAACAAGATGAATCGTTAAAATAACGAACCAACATAAGTATAAATTGTGTAGTAATTGTAAATGGGCTGTTTTGGCCTTACAAATTCCCCCTCAGGTCCTGCTCACGCTCAATGGCTTCGAACAGGGCTTTGAAATTTCCTTTGCCGAAGCTTTTAGCACCTTTTCGCTGGATGATTTCAAAAAAAAGTGTGGGGCGGTCCTCTATGGGTTTTGTGAATATCTGCAGTAGGTAGCCTTCTTCGTCACGATCAACCAGGATGCCCAACTCTTTAAGAGGGGCAAGATCCTCATCAATAGGTCCTACCCTTTCAATTAACTCATCATAATAAGAAGACGGCACTTTTAAAAATTCAATCCCTCTGCTTTGCAGGTCGTAAACTGTTGTTACAATATTTTCTGTAGCGAGTGCCACATGCTGGCAGCCCTCGCCATCATAATAAT
>JAYSXR010000259.1:0-10124 GCA_043717145.1 Chitinophagaceae bacterium
TGAGAAAAAGCGTTAAGAAATGGAGGATGGCTGGGTTTGATATATTGTTGAAATATAAAATTGCTCAATTATTGATACAAAGCAAAGCCCGGCTTTAGACTTCGTTCATTTTTGCGTAATGGAGTAAATGTTAGCTTTTTTGCAGCATCCTTGATTTTTTTGTTACTTTTTTGTATTAAGACAAAAAAGTACATAACGGAAATGCTATCTGGAATAAAATCCGCGCTTATCCTACCTAATCCTACATTTGATATCCTAAATGAAAAGGGCCCCTAAAATTCAAGGCCCCTCTTCATATCAATTATAGTAGCAAGGATTAACGGTTCATCGACATTAAGAATTCTTCATTGTCTTTTGTTCCCCTCATCCTTTTTAATAATTCATTCATAGATTCTTCGGTGTTCATGTCGTTGATGTATAAACGCAACAGATTCATTCTCTGGAGGACTTCTTTATCCAATAACAGGTCATCTCGACGGGTGGAAGAGCCGGTAAGGTCAATGGCCGGGAACACGCGTTTGTTGGCCAAACGGCGGTCGAGTAACAGCTCCATGTTGCCGGTACCTTTGAATTCTTCAAAGATCACTTCATCCATTTTACTGCCGGTTTCAATTAAGGCGGTGGCAAGAATGGTTAATGATCCGCCATGTTCAATTTTACGGGCAGCACCAAAAAACTGTTTCGGTTTCTGCATCGCATTGGCTTCTACACCACCGGATAAAACTTTACCGGAAGAAGGCGCAACCGTATTGTGTGCACGTGCTAAACGGGTAATAGAATCCAATAAGATCACCACATCATGACCACATTCGACCAAGCGTTTGGCTTTTTGCAGGGCGATGGCAGACACTTTCACGTGTTTTTCGGCAGGTTCATCAAACGTAGAGGCGATTACTTCGGCGCGAACGCTGCGTTCCATATCGGTAACTTCTTCGGGGCGCTCATCAATCAATACAACCATCAGGTAACATTCCGGGTGATTGGCCGCAATGGCGTTGGCTACTTCTTTCAATAACATGGTCTTACCCACTTTGGGTTGTGCCACAATCAATCCACGCTGGCCCTTACCAATAGGCGTGAAAATATCCATGATCCGGGTGCTATAATTAGTAGAGGTAGTAAAAAGGTTCAGCTTTTCAAACGGGAACAATGGCGTTAAATAATCGAAAGGTACGCGGTCGCGCACCTCATCGGGCCGTTTGCCGTTAATATTATCAACCTTTAATAAGGCAAAATATTTTTCACCTTCTTTGGGTGGGCGAACAGAACCATGAACGGTATCGCCGGTTTTTAAACCGAATAATTTAATCTGTGATGGGGAAACATATACATCATCAGGGGAGGATAGATAATTATAGTCGGATGAGCGAAGGAAGCCATACCCGTCGGGCATCATTTCCAAAACGCCTTCGCCTAAAATAACACCTTCAAACTCAATGTTAAATGCGGGCTCTTTGCGTTGCTGCTGGCGAGGATACTGGTGTTGGGCGGCTTCTTGTGCCGATCCTGCTTCTCCCGGCTGGCTGCCATTATTATCGTTGTTTGTATTTTCGATAGACGTCTCCTGTGGCTCCATCGGCTGGCTGTGTTCCGCGTCTGCTGGTGCAACAGGTGCTTCATTTCTGGGCTTACGAACAGGCCCTTTTTTTGACACGGCTTTTTCAATCACTAGCGGGGCTGCGACAGCAGCAGGCGCTTGCTGCATTACTTCTGCTTCTTCGGTTCCGTTGGCTGTTTTCAGGGTTACCGGTTTACGCGGACGGGCAACCTTTTTCTTGGAATCTTCCTTGGTTTCACTGGCCCGAACGGCCTGGCCGTCTAATATTTTGTAAATCAGTCCTTGTTTATCCAATTTCTTGGCACCGGAAATGTTCAGTTGCTCGGCAATATCCAGCAACTCAGGCAGGAGCATGTCATTTAATTGCAAAATGTCGTACATAAAAAATAAAATCTGTTAATAGGGGAAATCAATTTGTCAAAGGTTAAAAATCCAGTCTAAGGAAATGTGTACTCAGATCGGGGTATGGTATTGTTTTGATTGGAAAGAGAGTAAACCGGTTGTGGCGAGAGCTAAGTGAGGGCCGAACCTGTTTGGTTTCCATTGCAATGTTAAGGCAGTTTTGGTGAAAACAAGAATTTTTTACCGGAAATTAGCTTAGCAGGATTGTTAAAAGGAGATACAGCGGGCCGATTGATTATATTTGCCGACCGAATAGGGATGAATGTTATCGGGTTACAGGGTTGGGGTTTTAAGCCGAAATTCGTGACTCCTCAACATTACAATCCCTATCCACCACTAAAAGTCCGGCAAAAATGTATGTTTAACAAAAGAACCAAAATCAAACAATTACTGTCAACGGGAAAGGCCGGGCAGAAAGTAACCGTAATGGGATGGGTACGAACCTTTCGTAACAACCAGTTTATCGCTTTAAATGATGGCAGTACGAATAATAATCTGCAGGTAGTAGCCGCCCTGGGTTCGTTTGACGATAGTTTGTTGAAAAGGATCACCACCGCGGCCTCTTTAAAAGTAATTGGAGAAGTGGTAGAATCGCTGGGCAAGGGACAAACCTTGGAAGTGAAAGCAGTAACGATTGAAATTTTGGGCGACAGCGATGCAGAAAAATATCCCCTCCAACCCAAAAAACACAGCCTTGAATTTTTACGGGAGAAAGCACACCTGCGTTTTCGTACCAATACATTCGGATCGGTGTTTCGCATCCGCCATTCATTGGCATTTGCGGTACACCAGTTTTTTAACGATAAGGGGTTTGTGTATTTGCATACACCGATCATTACCGCCAGCGATGCAGAAGGTGCCGGTGAAATGTTCCGGGTTACTACATTACCACTAGAGGGCGCGCCCAAAAATGATGATGGCAGTATTAATTTTAAAGAAGATTTTTTTGGCAAAAGCACCAACCTTACTGTGAGCGGCCAACTGGAAGGTGAACTGGGTGCCATGGCATTTAGTGAAGTATATACATTTGGTCCAACTTTCCGCGCCGAGAACTCGAATACAACCCGCCACCTGGCTGAGTTCTGGATGATTGAGCCTGAAATGGCATTTCATGACCTAGAAGATAATATGGACCTGGCCGAAGCGTTCATCAAATACCTGATTAATTATGTAATGGAGCATAACCCTGAGGACCTTGAGTTTCTTGCCCAGCGCCTGGCCGAAGAAGAAAAACAATTGCCGCAGGATAAGCGAAGTGATTTGGGGCTGATTGAAAAATTAGCATTTGTTGTAAACAACGATTTTCAACGCATAACCTACACCGAAGCAATTGATATTTTAAAAGAGAGCAACCACAATAAAAAGAAAAAATTCCAGTATCAAGTGGAAGGTTGGGGTATTGACCTGCAGAGCGAGCATGAAAGGTACCTGGTAGAAAAACATTTTAAAAAGCCTGTTATCTTAACCAACTACCCCAAAGAAATCAAGGCGTTTTACATGCGCCAGAATGATGATGGTAAAACTGTTGCGGCCATGGATATACTGGCACCGGGTATTGGCGAGATCGTCGGCGGCTCGCAAAGGGAAGAGCGTTTGGATAAACTGGAACAGCGTATGAAGGAAATGCAGATACCTGCCGAAGAACTTAGCTGGTATTTAGATACCCGCCGTTTTGGAACTGTGCCCCATGCGGGTTTTGGATTGGGTTTTGAGCGGATGGTTTTGTTTATTACCGGAATGACGAATATCAGGGATGTGATTGCTTTTGCAAGAACGCCTAAAAACTGTGAGTTTTAATTTGAAAATTGGCCAGCCGGGTAAGGGTACGCAAAGAGAATGAACAGCCGGGAAAAGCTTTATAACCAGGGGGATCTCTTAATTTCCCTCATTTTCAATTTTTCAAATTCAATCCCTATATTTGCAACCCCGAAAGGGTAAGGCTTTAAGAGTAGGGGAACTCCGGGCTTCTAAAGCCTTACTTAAGACTGAAATGGTGCGGTAGCTCAGTCGGTAGAGCAAAGGACTGAAAATCCTTGTGTCGCCGGTTCGATCCCGGCCCACACCACTTTAAACAAACGTAAGTGCCTGTAAATGAATAATTTACGGGCATTTTTGTTTGTATGGAGGACAGTTTTGAGGACAATAATCGTGAAAGTTAAATACCCGAACTGACCTTTAAGACAACGTTTGTGACAGAAAAAAGTAAGGACTGCGTGAAATACAACTCAGACCACCGTTATAGATGACCAAGGAGAATGTGGATACGTACTAGGCAAAAAAAAGTATTTAAAGGTTCTTTGCCGGAGCTTACTGTTTAACGGAAAGGCTTCAGGAAAGTGCTATCTTGACCGTAATGCCCATCATGTTTTATCTTTGCTGAACTATGAAAAATCCAAGTATCCTTTCCTTCATAACATTTTCAGGCTTTACAGATCTAGATAAAGTAGAAGCTTTATTCAAACCGCACCACGATCGGTGGAAGGAAAAGTACGGCGAACACTGGACCACGCAATCCACTGCAAAAAGGCTGGAAGGAGATTACTGGAATTTCCTGGTACCGGTTCATTTTGCCTGTATTATCATTTTACTTTTTCTGATCATTAATTGGATACCATTATCCTTCCCTTTTTGGCAAATGTTTCTCGGTTTTTGTGTTATATGTATCATGCTTTTTAAGGTCTTAAAAAGCGTCCTCTACAAACCGCGTTATGAACTGCATTTTTATACCACACCTAAATAATGTTGTTCAACATGTAAATGGTGAGGCCAAGGGGGCTATGTCAAAAGCCAAATCGGGGCAGTATTAAACATTCACGTTACTACTTATTCAATCTGTTTTCCAGAAGCTTTCCGGATGCTCCAAATTGTCGGACGGAAACATTCAAAGGGAACTACTTTGCAAGCAATATGGCATCAGTAACGACACGTTGGATGCGCCGCTAAAAAACCTGTTGTCCAAACCCTACCAGGAACAGGAAATGAAGATGAAAACAATGATGCAGGATTATTTTGACGAAGCAAGGAATTATTTTGAACTACTCAGTTGCAAGCCAGCCCTAACATTACTCCAGGAGATGGAACAATCCCTTCACAACAGCAAAAAATTGCCTTTCTGAAACATCTTAAGTATACTTGACGAGGTATTGCCTCGTTTTTCTACCAACTTTCCGGAAACATATTATTATGAACGAGTTTCCGATGATGTTCCCATACTCCCAGGAGAAGTTTTGGGATAAGATGACAAAGGTGGTGGAAAAGGTAGTGGAAGCCAAACTTACTACATTAAGTACGCAGACCCCCTTAAAGCTTTTACCAGAAAAAGCCCTTCTCAAAGCTGCCGAAGTATGCACCATTTTCCAGGTCTTCAAACCTACCTTGTACGAATGGCTGAAGCAGAACAAGATCGCCAGTTTTAAGATCCGCTCCCGCCGGTATTTTGCCAGGCAGGATATTGAAGCGATCATTCACCAGAACAGTTCCTCGCCAAAGAATCTGAACCGCCATCTTTTACACTCCTAAAACCGACCGGTATGAACTGCGAGCAAGCCAACCAAATGGACATGGTGGATTATCTTTCTTCATTAGGTTTCTCCCCTAGCAAAATTACGGGTGACAATTATTTCTACCTGTCTTCTTTTCGCGAAGAAAAAACAGCGTCCTTTAAAGTGAACCGTACAAAAAATGTATGGTATGATCACGGTGCCGGTAAGGGCGGAGACCTGGTAGATTTTGCCTGCACCTATTTTTATTGCAACCTGACCCTTGTGCTGGAGAAAATCTATGAAAATCCAGCCCAGAAACTTTCTTCTTTTCACCAGCAAAAAACAAGGGAGCTTTTGCCGGAACCCCAGGAAAACACCATCAGGATTTTATCTGTCCGTTCACCCATTACCGACATGGTATTGAACCGGTACTTGAAACAAAGAAACATACCCCGGTTAGTCGCCAATGAATTCTGCAAAGAAGTGTTGTACCAAACGGGCGATAAAAGATACACCGCTATCGGGTTTAAAAACAACTCCGGTGGCTATGAATTACGGAGCGAATATTTCAAGGGAAGCAGCTCGCCAAAGTATGTGACCTATTTCGACAACAAAGCGAACAATATTACCTGCTTCGAGGGCTTCTTTGATTTCCTGACTTACCAGGCCATCCATCATACCCAGGAGCTTCCGAAAACAAATATTCTCGTTCTCAATTCCCTTTCTTTTTTCACCCGCAGTCTGTTACTCATGGAAAAACATGAGCGTGTGCATTTGTATTTAGACAATGATACCGCAGGAAGAAAATGCGTTGAGCAGGCTTTGGAAAGGTCAGGGAAAATAAGTGATGAGAGTAGTTTGTATAAGGGCTACAAGGACCTGAACGAATGGTCGGTCAGTTCCGGGAAGCAGCAAAGATTGGAACACCGAAATGGCCTGAGGCCCTGATTTGTTAGGGTTAGCAAGCGGTGTTTTTGTTGCACAAAAACGCTTGCTTGCTTTTTCTCCCGTTGGTCGCAAAAGATTATTGAAGACTAAATAAGGATAGTGTGAGTGATACAAAAAGCAATACAAAACGTAAAGGCGGAAGACCAGAAAAGGCCATTAAGCGGGAAGCCGCAACCGGGGTAAGGTTTACCAAGAGCGAATACTTTTTAGTTAAACACAAGGCTTCCAAAGCGGGCCTACGCATTACCCAATACATCCGTGAAATGGCAATTGAAGGACAGGTCATGGCAAGGCTCACTCAGGAAGAAAGAAGCCAGATCAGGCAACTGGTCGGGATGGCCAATAACTTAAACCAACTCGCCAAAACAGCACACCAGGAAGGCGTATTAAAGGCCATGTTTTATTTTGAGAAATACGTCTGGGAATTGGACGGCGTTCTGTCCAAATTGAAAAGTAAATAACACAATAAAATGATCAGTAAAATCTTATCCGGGAAATCATTTAGCGGCCTTTGCCGTTACCTCTGCCAGGATCAGTCGCGGGCACTGGTACTGGAAGCATTGGGCGTAAGGGATTACGATCACAACTTAATGGCCGCCGATTTTGAAGAACAAAGACGGCTAAATCCTGATCTTAAAAAGCCGGTTTTACATGCGATACTTTCCTACTATCCCGGTGAAAAGATAACGGACGAAAAAATGAAACAGATCGGCAAAGAATACCTGAAAGAATTGGGCATCTAAAACACGCAAGTCGTGATCGTCAGGCACACCGACCGCAAACACCAGCATGTACATATTGTTGTGAACCGAGTCGATAATGACGGCAAAACGATAAAGGAGAACTGGATTGGATTGCGCGGAAAAAAGTTGGCCCAGCAGTTGACCTTAAAACATGAACTGGTGCAGGTGCAAAAGAAGAACCTGAAGCTAACCCATCTTGAAAACTTGAATGATTACCAGGTCAACCGTTATAAGGTTTACCAGGCAATCACAAATGAATTACCAAAGTGTAAAACCTTGACGGAACTCGAACAGAAATTAACCCGGCATGGCATCGAAACTTTATGCAAATACAAAGGGCAGACAAAGGAGTTACAGGGTGTGAGTTTCCAGGTCGGGAAATACAAGTATAAGGGTAGTGAAATTGATCGTGAGTTCTCGATCAAGAACCTTGAAAAATCACTTGCCCGCAACTTAGTATTAAGACAGGAAAACAAACAGCACCGGCCATTGAATGAAAGCCAGCAAAAAACGCTTAGCCAGATGTTGGAAATGAGCCAATCCAGAAGCAAAAATTTACTGGAAGAACTCATGCGCCCGGAACACGTAAATGACAATGTGCCGTATGAACTGATGAAAAAGAAACGCAAACAAAAAAGACAAAGCCATCACCTTTAAAATATGACCAATGAGCGAACAATTATTAGAAGCGATCCTTGAGAAGATAGAATCCTTTGAACTGCTTTTAAAAGTAACCGATAACGGAAAAGAGGAGATTCAGCAGGTAAAATCTGAATTGACATTGCTGCGCAAGGAGATTAAAAATCTGCCGACCCAACTACAACTTGACACTGGTAAATTAAATGAGGTTGTATCAGCCATTAACAAGCTACAATTGCAGCTCAACATCCCGGTTAGAAACCAGATAGAACACAAGCACCATTTGCATAAAGGGATTTGGATTGCGGTGGGGTTATTTGTGACCTGCTTTTTGCTGGGCTGGGGATGGATCAATGCGCACCAGGAAAAAGAACAGTTTGGGGCCAATGATATCAAGTACCGGTCTTTAAAAATTTTCGGCAATAAAAACGTCTTAAATTCTTGCAAATACACAGACAGCCTTTATCAAAAAGACGGGGCCGGTTTCAGTAATGATGTTGAGCAAGAGGAACGGCGTTTGATTGAACAGGCGGAGTTGCTTCGTCTTGCGGGTGAAAGGGAGAAGGAAGCCAAGACTCTGAAAGAGCAGGCAGGTCGCCCGATTCGTAACCCCTAAAATTGGTAACAACCTGCCGCAATTGACTCAATTATGATGCAATTATTTTTAGCGGCCTACCGGATGTTTCGTACGTTTATCGGACATTTAATTCTGCCTTTTGCCCCATTGGAGGCTTCAATTGCCCCATTACTGCCCCTATAATGCCTTAATTTGTTGCCAATAATTCCATCAATTGAAAATTGATATAGTATGTGGTTCTGCCCATTCTTTGCGGTCTTAAAATTCCAGCCTCGCTTAATTTTTTTAACCATCCGGATGCGGTTTGCCGGTGAGCGATTCCTTTTTTTTCTAACAGTTCAAGTTTTAAATATGGTAAGGCAAACACCAATTGTAATAATCCATAACTAAAGGAAGAACCCAACACTTGTTTCATTTCTATTTCAAACCGGTCTTTCATTAGGAGCATACTCCTGATTTTTTGTGTTGTCAATTGAGCCGTTTCAATGAGTGCTGTTAGCATGTACATGACCCAATCATGCCAATTATTTTGTTCCGTAACGCCTCTTAATAATTGATAGTATTCCATCTTGTATTTTACAATATAGGAACTGAGGTATAAAACGGGTTGCGTTAATAGTTCCTGTTGTACAAGAAAGATCGCATTGAGGATACGTCCTGTACGGCCATTTCCATCTGAAAAAGGGTGGATTGCTTCGAATTGGTAATGCAACAATGCCATCTTTATCAGAGGATCGAGTTGTGAAAGGGAGGGATCATTGATAAACCTTTCAAGGGCGGCTAATTTTTCTCTTACGACATCCTCACAACAAGGGGGGGTGTATATGACTTCGCCGTTTATAGCGTTTTTCAGAGCTGTACCCGGAGTTGATCTGATGCCTGAATTATTTTGCTTAATAGTCTGTACAATTTCTACCAATGTATTAGTTAGCAAAAGCCCCCTTTGATCATTCATCTTTTTCAAACCTACATATAAGGCTTCGCGGTAACTTAATACTTCCTTCGCCGCGTGGCTTGCCGTCCCTTCTTCACTCGCTGCTTTGTATAGCTCATCTTGGGTTGTTACGATATTCTCGATTGCCGAACTGTCTTTGCTTTCTTGCAGAACTATGGTATTGATAAGTAATTGGGGATCTGGCAAGGATGCACAAAGGCCATTTAATTCACCCAAATGCCTGGCTGCTTTTGCGAGTTGCCTGAATATTTCAGGGGATTCAATAAACCCGGCAGGAAGGTCGGGAAGATCATTATACGGTAAATTTCTATCGTATGCCATGATGGTGAATTCATTAGTGATTTTCGACTTGTCGAGTAAATTATGTCGAATATTCGACATTAAAAATATTATATGTCGAAATTATGTCTATTTTTCGACATGAGCTAAAATTCATATCGAAAGAGTCGACATTAAAATTGGGTAATGTCGAAAAATAAGACTTTTTCGACATTTAGGCCCTCTTCTCCCACTGGAAAATCCATGCCCTTTGCTCCCCGTTCCCCAGATTACCTTAACCCACCATCTCCAATTTTCAATGACCCATCTTTGCCAAATCAAATTGATCCCCAAGAAGTATTGAATTTCATGTAGTTGTACCAATTTCGCAAATACTATACAGAAGTATTTTATAAGGGGTCAAGCATAAATGGTCTCAGGGGTATTAAAATCGTGGTTTTCCCACCTATGGGCTTCGAGTGTCGGGTATTCCAGGTTATACCTGGGAGAACATTATCCTAGTGATGTACTGGCAGGGGCAGCCATAGGTGTTGGTAGTGCC
>JAYSXR010000260.1:0-30569 GCA_043717145.1 Chitinophagaceae bacterium
TCCTTCATGGCTTCATGGAGCTTTAATTCTTCCAGGTTTTCAATACTAAGGGGTTTGCTGATAAACTGGATCACTACCGGATATTTTTTAGCAAGTGCAAAATCTTCGGGGTCAATAGTAGAAGACAAGATAACGATCTTGGTATGGGCTAATTTCTTTTCATATAAAGGCACATATTCCTGCAGGAATTCCCATCCATTCATTACCGGCATATTAATATCCAATAATATTAATTCGGGAGCTTTATTAAGCTCGTTGGGGTCGTCTTCAAAAAGGTCACTAAAATATTCCAGCGCGTCGCTTCCGTCAATCGCAGTTGCCACTTCTGCAGCAAATCCGGTTCGCTTCAGCAGGAGTTGAGAAATGGTTAGCGAAATCGCGTCATCATCAACACATAGTACTTTTTTGATCATCTGATTCTGTTTGGGGGTTTGATCAGGTGAATGAACGTAAAGTATTTGTTTATGTTGCAAAACATAGTCAAAATATTATCTTAATTTTTTGCATAAGGCTGAATGTACTCTATTTTGTGAAAAGTTACTAATATTCATAATTACAATAATATAAAGTTATATCCTTTTTGCAGTTCCGGTTTACTACATTCTCAAATTAGTCCTTTTAATTATCGGGCAAAATACAGCCTACTCAACAGTATTACTGCTATTTCCGCTTAGCTTTCTCCCAAAGAACAGTCTGTTTTGTGAACATAAACCGCAACATACCGGTTATCAGGGCATAATTCATCAAACAAAAATAATAGGGAGCAAAGAGTATTTTAACGCTCGTTTGGCGTTTCCGAAATAACCCGCCCAGTAAAGCTGTACCGTAAAACACCACCTGACCGTACAATATCATAATAAAACTTGTTTCATTTCTATCACCAGATACGAGAAATACATTTAACAGAAAAAAAAAGATCAGCAAATAAGGGGTTACCAGCCATCTTAATATTCGGTGGCTTAAGTACTCAAAACTCAGTAATGGATACCGGAATGGCAACAGTAAACTTTTCAAACGTAACAGGGATTGTATCGCACCTGCAGCGATCCGGATTTTACGTTTGAGCTCTTCGGCAATACTGGCCGATGCCATTTCAACAGCATAGGCACCCGGCTCGTATTTTATACGGTACCCTTTCAGCGAAATCAGCATGGAAATCATAAAATCGTCTAAAATAGAATCTGGCTGAACTGTTTCATATAAGATAGTCCGGATACTGAATAGTTCCCCAGCGGCACCCATTACAGAATATAATTCAGATTCCCATTTTTTCAAGGTTGATTCATATTGCCAGTAAAAACCTTCGCCCGAAGTAGCGTCACTTACTTTTTCAGTATCGACTCTTTTTTCGCCTGCTACAGCACCGATTTTTTCATCACGGTAATGCCGGCACATACACAATAGAGCGTTGTGATTAATCATTGTATTTGCATCTGTAAAGACCACAATTTGAGTTTTAACTTCTTTCATCGCACGATCAATAGCAGCGAGCTTTCCACTGCGTTTAGCTGTATGCAACAATTGCAATTCAGGATATCGGGAAACGATTTCAGTTGTGCCATCTGTGGAGCCATCTGTTACAAAAATGAAATGGAGCTTACCTTTAGGGTATTCTAAAGCAAGGCTGTTTTTTATTTTGTCTTCGATAATGGCAGCTTCATCATAAGCTGCAACAATTAAAGTAAGTGATGGAGTAAAAAAATCTATCTCCCTGCCTTTTTCCCGCCTTGTTAATCGTAACAGCTTCACTAAAAAAAATAATACTACCCCATAACCAATATAGGTATAGAAAATAATAATGAGGCATATCCAAAAAAAAGTTACCAATAGATTTTTTTACATGATGAATTACAGCGCATAACTAAATGTACAACCCTTACCCAATTCATGGCAAAAAGAAAAAATTGATAGCGGGCTGGCCGGCAAAATCAACCAGATGGCCGTTCTCATGCAGCTTCACACGATAACCCAACTGCTGCATGAACCGGATACAGTGTAAACGCCTGTCATCATTCCATAGTTCGCAATACACAAGGGGGCGGTGTTTAGCAAGCAAGTCCTTTCCTCCCATCAAAACATAGTACTCAACATTCTCTACATCTATTTTAATCGCTGTGATCCGGTTCAGGACCCGCAAGGCAGGTATATCATCCAGTCTTTGCATGGGTACACAAAATATTTCGCCCGGCTCATTCCCATCATCCGTTTCCTGAACATGGCTAAGTCCCTGCATTTTGGTGCAGTGTACTGTTGGCATAATCATCTTTACTTCCTTATTTTCATTACCCAATGCTATGGGAAATAATACTACATTATTGAGTTTATAATAATGAAGAACCCTATTTATAGCAGAGATATTTTGGGGGATAGGTTCAAAAGCGTACACATTAGCTTTGTTGTATTTTCTGGCCATCGTCGCAGTCATCATTCCAATATTTGCCCCAATATCGAGTATGACCCCTTCGCCGGGTAACATATTGATAAAATATTGGAACGATTTCTCGTAACCACCCATTTGTATACGGGTGATATTGATGAGTGAGAAAATAAATAAATAATTATCAAAACCCATCAGTTTTTGGCAACCCATCCGTATCAGATCTTTCAGCATACCCATATTATTTTGAGCCAGGCTTTTGATTAACGAATATCGAACAATCAATACTGAATTTAGAAGTATTTTTACGTTTCACATTTCCCTGGTTTTTGAAGCTGTTAAACCTGCTTATTTTTACATACCCTGAAAAAAAATAAACAGAACAGCTCGTTTTCCTTGAATCATTGTAAATTCAGCTATTCGGTTTAAAATTGGCTACTATGAAAGCAGTACTATGTATTAATTATGGTTTGCCTGACACACTAGTATTACTGGATACTGCTACTCCTTCTATTAAAGATGATGAAGTATTAATAGCAGTAAAAGCCTGTGGTGTAAATTTTCCTGATACACTCATCATTCAAAATAAATACCAGTTTAAACCTCCACTTCCTTTTGCACCCGGTGGCGAAGTGTCGGGTATCGTTATTGCTACCGGAGCCGTGGTTACACATATAAAAACAGGCGACCGTGTTCTCGCCCTTTGCGGATGGGGTGGATTTGCCGAAGAAGTTGCAGTAGATTCAAAAAGGGTATTCCCTATTCCACCAGATATGGATTTTATAACCGCGGCTTCTACTTTATATAATTACGGAACTTCTTATCATGCTCTTAAAGACAGGGCTGGATTAAAAGCCGGTGAAACACTATTGGTTATGGGCGCGGCAGGTGGCGTAGGTATTGCAGCCGTTGAACTGGGCAAACTAATGGGGGCAACAGTAATTGCGGCGGCCTCATCTAATGACAAATTAATGCTGTGTAAAGAAAAAGGTGCAGAATACCTTATCAACTACAGCACAGAAGACCTGCGTTCCCGGATAAAAGAGATAACGGGCGATAAAGGTGTAGATCTCATCTACGATCCTGTCGGCGGAAAATTAGCAGAGCAGGCTTTACGTTCCATCGCCTGGAAGGGCCGCTATTTAATTGTGGGGTTTGCCTCCGGTGAAATTCCACAACTCCCTTTTAACCTTGCTCTGCTGAGAGGTTGTTCCGTTATGGGTGTTTTCTGGGGAAGCTTTGCAGAAAAAGAACCCAAACAGAGTTTGCAGAACCTTGGCGAATTATTACAATGGTTACGGGCTGGAAAGATTAAACAACCTATTTATAAAATTTACAAGCTGGAAGAAGCAGCGAAGGCAGTAGAGGATATTATGAACCGAAAAGTAATTGGAAAAGCCATTGTAAAAGTAGGCGACTGGAACGAAGATGCCAGCCAGTCCACCATAACAAATGAAAAAAATATTAATACCGAAACGAAACAAACAGGCAGTTCAAAACCTTTACTCATTAATGGCCTCGCTGATATCACGAATCATGTGGGTAAATCTGTCGGCCCCAGTGAATGGTTAATGGTTACGCAGGAGATGATCAATAATTTTGCGTCAGCAACCTTGGATTTTCAATGGGTGCATGTAGATGTTGAAAAAGCAAAAGCCGTTTTACCCGGTGGCAAAACCATTGCTCACGGTTATTTGAGCATGTCGCTGGTTTCTCAATTTTTTTATCAGCTGATCACCATTGAGAATGTAAATTCCTTCTATAATTATGGGATAAACAAAGCACGTTTTATTACGCCCGTGACAGTAGGCAGTAGGATAAGGCTTCAGGCAAATTTCACAGGTGCGGAAAAGCAGCCTAATGGTTCGGTGAAAATATTTCTGACCTGTATTATAGAACTGGAAGATGCTGACAAGCCTGCATATGTAGCCGATCTGATCAGCCTGGTTGTTTAAAATATTAATTCGATGATCTAATTTTGAAAAGAAACAGTTTACAAAACTAATTACTTTCCTATGGCACGTTTTACAAGTATGGAGCATTTGCGGTTTTTGTTGTTTGATGTTCATCATATTGAAGAATTATTTACGCATGCCCATTTCGCTCATTTAGATGCAGAACAGGCATGGATGATTATTGAATCAGCCAAACAATTAGCTGAGCAGGAAATGTTCCCTTACTTCAAAGAAATGGATGAGGCACCCGCAAAGTATGATGGAAAAGGCGGTGTTATTACCCATCCCCAATTAAAAACAATCATCCGCAAAGCCGCAGAACAACATTGGATCGGTGGTAGTGCTTTATTCGAAAACGGAGGGCTTCAATTGCCCGAGATGATATTCAGTACAGGGCATCATTTGTTCCAGGCAGCCAATAATAGCATAGAAGGATACATAGGACTTTCTTCGGGCTCCGCAGGGTTGATTACAAGCTTTGGCAGTGCTGAACAAATTGCCACCTATGTACCTAACATTTTTGAGGGCCGCTGGCAGGGTACAATGGCATTGACAGAGCCCCAGGCGGGCAGTTCGCTTTCTGATATAACCTCTACCGCTACTCCCACTGATAAAGGTTATTATATGGTGAAAGGACAAAAGATATTCATCTCAGGGGGTCAGCATGAAGCCTGCGAGAATTTCATACACCTTACCCTTGCACGCATTGATGGGGCACCTGCCGGCGTGAAAGGAATTTCACTTTTTATCATCCCAAAATTTCGTACGCAAGCCGATGGCAGCCTTATTTACAATGATGTATACTGTGCCGGTGATTTTCAAAAAATGGGGCAGCGTGGTTATTCCACCACGCATTTGTCTTTTGGTGATAATGATGATTGCCGCGGCTTTCTTGTAGGCGAACCGCACAAAGGGCTCAGTTATATGTTTCACATGATGAATGGTGCACGAATCAGTGTTGGACAAAGTGCCGCATCTGTTGCCATGGCCGCATATCAGGCTTCGTTGCATTATGCTATGGAAAGGCCACAGGGCAGATTGGCCAATGAAAAAGATCCGTCCAAACCGCCCACACTTATTATTAACCATGCGGATGTGCAGCGGATGCTGCTTACCCAAAAATCCATTGCTGAAGGTGCGTTATCATTGGGCATGGAATGTAACCGGTTGTATGATCTTACGCATGCCACCACGGGAGAAGAAAAAGAAAAATATTTTTTATTGCTGGAGATTTTAACTCCGATTGTAAAAACGTATTCATCGGAGCAGGGCAGCCGTTCTGCAGCATTAGCTATTCAGATATTAGGGGGATATGGTTTTACAACTGATTTCCCTGTGCAACAGCATTATCGCGACCTTAAGATCATGTCACTTTATGAAGGTACCACTGGCATTCAATCGCTGGACCTATTAGGCCGGAAAGTAACCATGCAGCAAGGAAGGGTTGTTGAATTATTACAGGAAGCCATAAAGGATACCATTATTAAAGCGGCAACTTATCCCGCATTGGCCTCATATTCGATCATGTTGGAAGCGGAACTAACCCGAATGGGCTCTGTATTGCAACACCTTGGACAATTTGCCTTAAAAGGGGAAATTGACAGGTATTTAGCCGATGCATCTGTTTTCATGGAAATGGCCGGTTATATTGTTATCGGGTGGCAATGGTTGAAACAGGCTGTTGCGGCTTCAAAAAAACTTTCGGAAAAGGATTTTCGTTCAAATTCTGCTATCTTTTATCAAAGTAAGATACATACCATGGAATTTTTTTTCCATTATGAGCTGCCACATACCCTGGCTTGCGAGAAAACGTTGTTTAATACCAGTCAGCTTACCCATATAAAGGATTATGATATGTTTGCCTGAGTAAAGCGACACCGAATATAATATCCACATATTGTTACCCAGGCGGGTTTAGCCCGAGTAATAATTATATTTACCCTTTCTAAATAAAGCTATTGCTATGTTGAAAGTAGGTGTTTTTGGAGTGGGCCATTTGGGCAAATTCCATTTAAATAACTGGAAAGAAATCGAGGGCGTGAAACTGGTTGGTTTTTTTGATCCGAATAATGATAATGCCAAAGCTGTAACCGAACAATACGGTTTAAAGCGGTACATGGATGAGGATAAATTAATGGATGCCTGCGATATCATTGATGTAATCGCCCCTACCGACCAACATTTCAGCATTTGTATACAGGCTATCCGTAAAGGCAAACATGTATTTGTTGAAAAACCATTGGCCAATACCATTCAGGAAGGCCGCGACCTGGTAAGCATGGTGAGGGAAGCGAATATTAAAATGCAGGTTGGACATGTAGAACGTTTCAATCCCGCATACCTGGCCATTAAAAACATGAATCTCAATCCCATGTTCATAGAGGTGCACAGGCTGGCACAGTTTAATCCAAGGGGTACAGAAGTAAGTGTAATACTCGACCTGATGATACATGATATTGATATCATTCTTAGCCTGGTTAAAAGTAATGTAAAGACCATTTCGGCCAGCGGGGTAGCGGTGATGACAGAAACACCCGATATAGCTAACGTACGAATAGAATTTAATAACGGATGCGTTGCCAATTTAACCAGCAGCCGCATCAGTATGAAAAAAATGCGCAAGATGCGTTTGTTTCAGAAAGATGCATATCTCGGTATAGATTTCCTTGAAAAAAAAACTGAGATCATTAAACTTAAGCAACCAACCGATACCAATGTTTTCTCATTTGATATTGAAACACAAAACGGCAAGAAAACCATTGCTATAGCAAGTCCCACTATCCAACCGTTGAATGCGATCAAACTGGAATTGGAAGCTTTTGTTGATTCCATTGTCAATAACAAACCTACCATCGTTAGTGAGATAGATGGCTTCCTCGCGATGGAAGTAGCACACCAGATATTAGACAAAATAAACAATACCAGCATCCTTGTTAAACCCAATGAGTGACCGAAAAAAGAACATAAGCCGGTACATCATCAGCGATTACATTTTTTCTGTAGTTACCTGGCTCATTTTTACCAAAGTAATCCGGTCGCTCAGTATTAACCAACACATTTTTGAACAGGCACTCTTATTTTCGGCAGGCTGGGTACTGTTTTATGCATTTGCAGGCAGTTATCACAGGTCATTGTATGAGAAGTCGAGGTTGAATGAATTAACCTCTACACTGCTATATACTTTAATCGGTGCACTGGTATTGTTTATGATAACTGCCGATCTTGGCATCAATACTATCAGTTTACTGATTATGTATTATGGGCTGCAATTCATCCTTGTTTTTGCCGGAAGAAGTTTCCTCCTTCGCCTGGTAAAGAAATCCTTGATTAAAGGCGATATTTTTTTTAATACGCTGATCGTAGGCAACAACGCGCATGCCATAAAGCTCTATAAAGAATTGAATAAAAATTTTAAATACCTCGGATTTAAAACATTAGGGTTTATTACGGTTGATAACGACATTACGAACGGCCTAAGCAAATGGATACCTAACTTGGGAAGTACCCTTGACTTAAGTAAAGTGATAGATGAATATAATATTGAAAAAGTAATTCTGTCACTGGAAAAAAATCAGTCACAGTTAACAGAAACCCTGGTAAATGAATTAACCGAAAAAGATGTTGACATCAAACTCGTTCCCGATACATTGGATATACTGGCAGGTTCTGTAAAAACCAATAACGTGTTAGGGGCTATGTTGATTGATATACAAAGCAGTGTTTTATCTCCACGGCAACAAAATGTAAAGAGACTGATTGATTTGTTGCTATCTATAGCCAGCCTGCTCATGTTAAGTCCTTTTTTACTGTTTATCGCCGTAAGGACCTGGTTATCTTCAGAAGGCAGCGTCATATACAGCCAGGAACGAATTGGTTTTAAAGGCAAACCCTTCATCATTTACAAATTCAGGAGTATGGTGGCTGATGCTGAAAAAAACGGGCCAGCTTTATCAATCGATAATGATCCCCGTATTACCAGCTGGGGTAAAGTGATGCGAAAATGGCGACTAGATGAATTACCGCAATTATGGAATATTATTAAAGGAGATATGAGTTTAATAGGCCCAAGGCCCGAAAGAAAACAATATATTGACCTCGTGATGAGACAAGCGCCATATTACCGCTACCTGTTAAAAGTAAAACCAGGACTTACCTCATGGGGCATGGTGCAGTTCGGTTATGCATCGAATGTGAATGAGATGACTGAAAGAATGGCTTACGATCTCATCTATATCGAAAATGCCTCACTTCTTCTTGATTTCAAGATCATGATGCATACCCTTCGGATTATTTTATCAGGCAAGGGGAAATAAAACTCAGTGAATTATTTATGTTTTATTTTTCAGTCTTAAAAAAAAACCTCCCTGATTTCCAAAGAAAAATCATTACCATATATTGATTATTTTACCACTTGATGAAAAGCCTGCTTCACATACTACCTGCAACCCAGCTTGATAAAAAAAAATGGGATAATTGCGTCAATGAAAGTGCCAATGGCTTGATCTATTCATCTACCATCTATCTCGATGCCATGTCTGAAAACTGGCATGGGCTTATTATTGATGATTATATAGCTGTAATGCCCTTACCCTGGAAAAGAAAGTACGGTATACGCTATGGATATACTCCGGCATTTATCCAACAACTGGGAGTTATTGGTAATATTACGAAGGTTGATCTAACAGAAATACTCATAGCCATACATAGCTTTTATTCATTCGCTGATATCCATTTTAATTTCTCAAACAAAGCTATCCAAACCATCACACCGGCAATTCATCGAACCAATTTGATTATTGATTTGTCATCAAACTATAATAGTATACAATCGCATTACAAATCCGACCTTAAAGAAAATATCAGAAAAGCCGGCCCACTTTGTTACGAAGAAGGCGATAGTGAATTTACCATCGAATTATATAAAACCTATTACAGTAAAAGGATGCGGCATATTACTGAAAATGATTACGAAAAATTCAAGGGCCTATGCTTATTATTACAAAAAAAAGGCCAATCCTTTAACCGCATAGTTACTGATGAGAACAAGCATATTTTGGCAACTGCCATCTTCCTGATAGATAGTAAACGTATATATAACTTAATGAATACAACAACCAATGAAGGGCGACATAAGGAAGCCAACCATTTTTTATTAGACCGGGTTATCAGGGAATTTACCGGGCAGCATTTGCTATTTGATTTTGAAGGATCGGAATTGCCAGGTATAAAACATTTCTATAAAACATTTGGAGCTATTGCGCAGCCTTATTTTCATTACCGTTACAACGGCCTGCCCTGGCCATTGCGTTTATTCAAACGCTGATCGTTCGGAAAGAATTTTTTCGGCAATCAACATGTCAACTGGTCTGGTGATTTTGATATTGTTATAATCACCTTCGATCAAGTAAACCAATTCACCGGAGGCTTCCACCACAGTTGCCTCATCAGTAAAATTATCATCATAGGGTTGTTCAAAAGCGGGCAGGAGAATATGGCTTTGGAATGTTTGCGGGGTTTGTATGATGCGGATATTATTTCTGTTAATCACATGATGGTCTTGTTCATCTATCATCCGGATACTATCTGTAGCCGTTACAGCCGGTATGGCACTTCCTTTTGTTATTGCCTGATGATAACAACGCTGGATAAGTTCTTGCGTCACCAGGCAGCGAACTCCATCATGTACAAATACAATTGCGGGTTCGGTTATATATGGTAACCCATTCTGCACTGAATGAAAACGGGTAATGCCTCCTTCAGTAATTACCACCCTTTTCTCAGAGCCAAGATCTTTACATATTTTTTCACCTTCTTCAATATTATTCTTAGGTAATACCAGTATAATTTGCAGATCATCAAAGGCTGTAAGAAAAGTATGCATCGTGTACCACAATAAAGGCTTTTGATGTAATAATAGGAACTGTTTAGGCTTATCAGTCCTCATTCTTTGTCCGCTGCCACCCGCCACTATTACTGCATATTTTTTCATACATTAACTTAAATACGTTCAGCCTGCGTTAGCATCCCGACTTTGGCACAAAAAAGAGCTACAAAAGTAGCCCTTTCCATTTTCTCATGTGTATTACCTGTACCAAATATAATTATTTATAAATGGAAACCTCATTTATGCCTCTACTATTTCTAGTACCCCGGTACATCCCTGCACTATTAAATATCATGGCGGCATTACCCTGGGCATCCACGCCAATCATTCCCCCCTCACCCTGCATTTTCAAAAGTTTTTCGTTTACTACAATGTCCATGGCTTCCTGTAAGCTAAGGCCCTTATATTCCATTAAACAACTTACATCATAGGCGGCCACACTGCGTATAAATATCTCACCATGCCCTGTACAACTGATGGCGCAGGTTTTATTATTGGCGTAGGTACCTGATCCGATCATAGGACTGTCCCCTATTCGGCCATATTTTTTATTGGTCATTCCACCCGTTGATGTTCCTCCCGCAAGGTTGCCGTGCATATCACATGCTACTGCACCAACCGTCCCGAATTTTTTATCGCGCATGAGTTCTTCCAGGTGGTGGTTGGTATGATCGAGGGAATAATTATCAGAATCGCGTATTGCTTTCCATTGATCATACCTGAACTGGGAGAAGAAAAATTCATCAGGCTCTAATTTCACGCCTTGTTTGATTGCGAAATCATTTGCGCCTTTTCCGCTCAAAAAAACATGATTACTGTTGCGCATTACTTCAGTTGCCAGTTCAATCGGATTACGCACATTGCGAACGCCTGCAACAGCACCTGCCGACAAATCAGTACCATCCATGATCGCCGCATCCATTTCCTGTACCCCTTTTTTGGTAAATACTGAACCGCGGCCTGCGTTGAATAGTACATTATCTTCCAAAATCACCAATGCTGCTTTTACCGCATTAACGGCTGTACCGCCTTCTTCCAGCACCGCGTAACTGATATTTAAAGCCTGCTGCAGTCCATCAAAATAAGCGAGCTCCAGCGCAGATGTCATATCTTCTTTTAAGATTGTGCCCGCTCCTCCATGTATAACTATAGTAAAATTTGACATATCTGATTTTTCCCCTGTTTTAGACAATCGAAAGTAGCCATTTCGCCAACTGAAAAAATCGAATATTAAACAGCTATTGTTAGAGAAGGTTTAAAGTGTAGAGGAATTTGTTGGATGTTGTCTATAAAGAGAGGGGGAATCGTGGGTGGTGAGTAGGCAGTAATGAATCGTAGTAAAAGGTATTTAAAAAAAAATAATACAATACGGATAGGTACTTACTACTGCCTATTCGCGATTCACAATCCCTCATTTCCCCAATAACAATTCACATTCCTGCAATAATTTTTCTTTATTAATGGCTGCCGTACCCACTTCTTCGCAAACCAAACCGCCGGCTATATTTGCCATTTCTGCGGCAAGGTGAATGTCTTTGGTTGCGGCATATACAAGTGAAGCTACTGCGATTACTGTATCGCCAGCCCCGCTCACATCAGCGATATTACGGATATGTGTAGGGATGATTTTTACATCATCGCCCTGCTGGTAAAATACCCCTTTTTCTGAAAGAGTGATAAATGATATATCGTGATGCAAATGTTGCTGTAATACCTTATGCATCTCTTTTAAAGAAAACAAGTCAATCGCATCTGTTAAAAGGTTTAACCCTTCTTTGACTTCTTTAAGGTTAGGCTTAAAAATAGTTACCCCTTTAAATGATAAAAAATTTTTTCTTTTTGGATCTACAGTGGTTACTACATTATGTTCCTTACATAATTTGATCAGTTGAGTAATCAGGTTTTCTGTTAGGAGGCCTTTATTATAATCCTCAAATACCAACACATCTGGTTTATGCGCTGTAAAATAGGTTTTTACTTTTTGCAATAATTCTTTTTCCAGTTCTGCATCTATGTCGGTTGTTATCTCTGCATCTAGCCGCATCATTTGCTGGTTACGGCTCATCACACGGGTTTTATTGGTGGTGATGCGTTTGGAAGAAGAGATGATATAAGAAGTGTCAATTTTATTATCTGTCAATAATTGCAGGAGGTCATCTCCATCCTTATCATCGCCGATTATAGAAATAACGGAAGTTTGTGCACCGAGAGATATAGTATTCAATGCTACATTGGCCGCACCGCCTACCCTGAGTTCTTTTCTTTTCAATGCCACAACAGGTACAGGTGCTTCGGGAGATATCCTGTCGACGCTTCCCCACCAATACGTATCAAGCATCACATCCCCAACCACGACTACTTTAAGTGTTGAAAAATTTGAGAATAGTTTTTCAAAAATCATCAGGCTGTTTTTTTAGCATTACTCACTGCAAGATAATACAATGGAATACCTATCAATGCAATAATCAGACCTGGCCATGTATAATCCCGTTTATAAATAATGAGCAATACACAAAAAGCAATACCCATAATCATATAAATAGCCGGTAATACAGGATAACCAAATGCCCTGTATGGTCTTTCTGCATCCGGCATTTTCTTACGAAGGATAAATATTCCGCCAATGGTTAATACATAAAAAATCACTACGATAAACGATACCATATCCAGGAGGTCGCCGTATTTGCCACTCAAACATAAGAGGGAAGCCACAATACATTGTGCCCACAGTGCCCATTCAGGTACCGCATTTTTATTTAAAGTACCCGCTTTTTTAAAAAAAAGACCATCCTGCGCCATCGTATAATAAACCCGTGCACCAGCCAGTATTAATCCATTATTACAACCAAAAGTAGAGATCATGATCATTATAGCTATCACATAAGTACCCACATTCCCAAAGATCACATTAGATGCGGCTACAGCAACCCTGTCGGCTTTTGCAAAAGCAATATCGTGTAGAGGCATTACACTCAAGTACATGAGATTGGTGGAAACATAAATAATGGTTACGATCAGTGTTCCAAGAAACAAACTAAGCCCGATATTTTTTTTAGGGTTCTTGATTTCTCCCGCGATAAAGGTCACATTGTTCCACGCATCACTGCTAAAAATTGATCCTACCATAGATGCAGCAATAGCACCTACAGCTGCAGCACCAATCAAAGGCATGATGATTGTTGAATCAATTCCCGTACCACCACTGGTACTCATTTTCTGCATATGCCAGGCATCAACCCAGTTGGCATGCCATACATCACCTTTCGCCATAATAAAGCCAAAAATAATAAGACCAAACAGCGACAATAATTTAGTTACGGTAAAAGTTGTTTGGATGAGTTTTCCACCCTTGATTCCGCGAGTGTTTATGTAAGTAAGAAAGATGATTAACAGAATAGATACCAATTGCGCAGTATATATTTTTATGCTGCCTATGCTGATAAGGATATTTGCATCGGTTAATTCGAGGGCTGGAAAGAAATATCCCGCAAACTTACAAAATGCCACACCTACAGCGGCGATGGTACCTGTCTGTATCACTGCAAAAAAACTCCATCCATACAAAAATCCTGTAAGCGGATTGTATGATTCCTTTAGGTACACATATTGGCCGCCGGCTTTTGGAAACATGGCACTTAACTCGCCATAACTCATGGCAGCTGTCAGAGTCATAAAACCGGTAATCAGCCACACAACAATTAACCATCCGGCACTCCCTACATTGCGGGTAATATCGGCACTCACAATAAAAATACCAGAGCCGATCATACTTCCTGCAACGATCATCGTTGCATCGAAGAGGCCTAATGTGGGTTTAAACGAGGGTGTATTATTCATAAAAAATCCCGCCTTTTATAGCAGGATGAAGATAATAAATATGATTGAAGTTTTATTTCTTCTTCTTGTAAAGAATATTCAGTCCTTTTATCACATCAGGGGTAATATCATAAAGGCTGTCTTTCAAATACATCAGATCAGGTGAACTGGAAAAAATAAAGGCATATCCTTTATCCTTATTGTATTCTTTCAGATAGTCTTCTATCTTCTTTTTTACATCCTGCAACCTTTTGAACTTTTGGTCTTCAAATTCATCACTCATCATTTTTTCCTTGCCCTGAAAAACTTTTTCCATCTGCATCAGGTCCTGTTGCTTACTCGCCAATTCCGCCTGTGATAAAGAAGGTGCTATTTTTTGAAACTCCTGGTATCTCGAAGCAAACGTACTTTTCAGGTCACCTAATATTTTAGCATTCGCCTGGTCTTTGGTTTGCAGTTCGGCCCTGACCTCATTGAAATAAACAAACTGCGATTGAATGGAATCACTTTCAAAATAGGCTATTTTGAAACTTCCGTTGGGAACCGTTTTTGTCGTATTCTTTGTTGCATTGTTTTGTGGGGGTGAAGCAAAATGCAAATAAAATAACACTGCTACCGCTAAGACCAAAACAACATTCAACCCAAGTATAATATTTTTCATGAATCGCAGATTATTAGGATTAAATCACAAATTAATATGATTATTTATATGCCCTATATGACAAGTTATTACAAATTTATTGGAGATTGACCTGATCAAGATGTTAAAAAAAGTAGGAAGTTTTCACTTCCTACTTCATATTAATCATATCAAAATCAGCGTAATCAGAGATCCTTATTCGTCATCATCAAAGCTCATTGCTTCGCGGGTGCTAGACAGTACTTCGTACTCTTCTTTGCTACCTACGATCATGTTGTCGAACTCTTTTTGACCTGAACCAGCCGGTATCAGGTGACCAGTAATAACGTTCTCTTTCAGACCCAGCATCATATCTGTTTTACCCTGTATCGCTGCCTGGCTTAATACCTTAGTCGTTTCCTGGAAGGATGCAGCTGATATCCAGCTCTGTACACCAAGGGAAGCTTTGGTAATACCCAGTAACACAGGTGTTGCAGTAGCAGGACTTGCGTCCCTTACTTCCACCAGTTTCTTATCGCTTCTGCGGAGGATGGAATTCTCTTCCCTCAATTCACGCAAAGTAATGATTTGTCCGGCTTTCATTTTACTGCTTTCACCACCATTGGTAACTACTTTCTTATCGTAAATTCTGTCGTTCTCTTCAATAAAATCAAAGCGGTCTTCCAGGTCCTCCTCCAGGAATTTAGTATCTCCTGCATCAACAATCTCAACTTTCTTCATCATCTGGCGAACGATCACTTCAATGTGCTTGTCGTTAATACGTACACCCTGTAAACGATATACTTCCTGAATCTCATTTACAACGTACTCCTGTACGGCAAACGGTCCTTTGATAGTTAAGATATCCGCAGGTGCGATCTGTCCATCAGACATTGGCGTACCGGCTTTTACGAAATCACCATCCTGAACAAGAATTTGTCTTGACAATGGTACCAGGTATTTTTTCACCATACCATCTCTTGATTCTACGATGATCTCACGGTTACCTCGTTTCACGTTACCAAATGCTACTACACCATCAATCTCACAAACAATGGCTGGGTTGCCCGGATTACGTGCTTCAAACAATTCTGTTACACGTGGCAGACCTCCTGTGATATCGCGAAGCTTGCCTAATACACGTGGTATTTTAACCAATACCTGTCCTGCCCTTACATCTTCTCCTTCTTCAATAACAATGTGTGATCCTACCGGAAGGTTATATTGTTTGATATCTTTTCCTTCAACAACAATGGTTGGTATTTTGGTTTTATCTTTTGTTTCGATAACCACTTTCTCACGGTGCCCTGTTTGTTCATCAGACTCATCGCGGTAAGTGATACCATCAAGAACATCCTGGAATTTAATTTTACCAACCAGTTCCGCAACGATAACGTTATTGAAAGGATCCCATGTACAGATCACATCACCTTTCTTAACTTGTGTACCATCTTTGATATTTAAAGTAGCACCATATGGAACGTTATTGGTAATGAGTAAACGGTCGTTCTTTACATCCGTGATCCTTACCTCACCTGTCCGGCCGATAACGATCTTCACTTTCGTGCCTTCCGCATTAACAGTGTCAACCGTACGCAAGCCATCGAACTGGAGGGTGCCATCGAACTTAGCCTGTAATGTAGATTCTACAGAAGCAGAACCCGCAACACCACCCACGTGGAAAGTACGTAGGGTTAACTGTGTACCCGGCTCACCAATAGATTGCGCGGCGATGATACCAACGGCATCCCCTCTTTGTGCAAGGTATCCTGTTGCCAGGTTTTTTCCATAACACTTCACACACACTCCACGTTTGCTTTCGCAGGTTAATACGGAACGGATCTCTACAGTTTCAATGCCGGCTTCTTCAATGGCTTTTGCATCTTCAGAAGAAATCTCTTCTCCTGCGGTGATGATAAGCGCATCGGTTAAAGGATGATAAACATTATGTAAAGAAGTACGTCCTTCAATTCTATCAGCCAGTGGTTCAATTACATCTTCATTATCTTTTAATGCAGTCGTTGCATTTCCACGCAGTGTGCCACAATCTTCTTCAGAAATAACCACATCCTGCGACACATCCACCAGACGTCGGGTAAGGTAACCGGCATCGGCTGTTTTAAGAGCTGTATCCGCCAAGCCTTTACGGGCACCGTGTGTAGAGATAAAGTAATCCAATACGTTGAGTCCGCCTTTAAAGTTAGACAGGATCGGATTTTCAATTACCTCACTTCCTGTGCTACCACTCTTACGCGGTTTTGCCATCAATCCACGAATACCTACCAGCTGTTTCACCTGTGTTTTACTACCACGGGCACCGGAATCCAACATCATGAATACTGAATTGAAGCCTTGTTTGTCAATGGTCATCTCACGGATCAGGCTTTCGGTGATCTTCATATCCACGCGTCCCCAGATATCAATAACCTGGTTATAACGTTCGTTATTGGTAATCAATCCCATGTTATAGCTTTCCCACACTTCCTCTACTTCCGCTTTCGCTGAATCCAGTAATTGCTCCCTGATTTCAGGTACGATCAGATCATTCACGCTAAAGGATAATCCACCACGGAATGCCATCCGGAACCCTAGCGTTTTAATATCATCCAGGAACTTAGCTGTTTTAGGGACGTTCGTGATCTTGATAATATCTCCGATGATTTCACGTAAACTTTTCTTGGTCAGCAAGGCATTGATATACCCCACTTCTACCGGAACGTGTTGGTTAAACAATACACGTCCAACAGTGGTTTCAATCAATTTCTTAACCAACTGCCCATTCTCACGTACATTGGTTTTTACCCTGATATTTGCATGCAGGTCAATACGTCCTTCATTGTATGCGATGATTACTTCATCCATACTGTAGAAAGCCATGCCTTGGCCTTTTACAATATCATCTCCGATTGTCTTCTTGCCTTTGGTAATATAATACAGTCCCAATACCATGTCCTGTGAAGGAAGGGTGATCGGCGTACCATTCTGTGGGTTAAGAATATTGTGTGATGACAACATGAGTAACTGGGCTTCCAATACGGCAGCATTGCTTAATGGCACGTGCACCGCCATCTGGTCACCATCGAAATCGGCGTTGAATGATGAGGTTACCAACGGGTGTAACTGAATTGCCTTCCCTTCTACCAGTTTTGGCTGGAACGCCTGTATTGACAGACGGTGAAGTGTTGGGGCCCTGTTTAACATAACCGGATGACCTTTCAAAATATTTTCAAGTATATCCCAGATCACAGCTTCTTTGCGGTCAACCAATTTCTTAGCCGACTTCACTGTTTTCACGATACCTCTTTCAATTAATTTTCTGATAACAAATGGCTTGAACAATTCTGCAGCCATATCTTTTGGTAAACCACACTCATGTATCTTCAATTCTGGTCCTACCACGATTACAGAACGGCCTGAATAATCCACACGTTTACCCAATAAATTCTGACGGAAACGTCCCTGCTTACCTTTTAATACATCTGATAATGATTTCAGTGCACGTCCACCTTCCGCTTTAACGGCATTGGATTTACGGCTGTTATCGAATAATGAATCAATGGCTTCCTGCAGCATACGTTTTTCGTTACGCAGGATTACTTCAGGCGCTTTAATTTCCAACAACCTTTTCAAACGGTTGTTACGGATAATTACACGTCGGTAAAGGTCATTCAAATCAGAACTGGCAAAACGGCCACCATCCAATGGTACCAATGGACGCAGTTCCGGTGGAATAACAGGAATATATTGCATTACCATCCACTCAGGGCGATTGGTTATTCTTGTACTTGCATCACGGAAAGATTCAACCACACTCAAACGCTTCAGCGCATCTGCTTTACGTTGTTGTGAAGTTTCTGTAGCGGCTGCGTTTCGTAAAGAGAAACTCAACCCATCAAGGTCAATCCTCTCCAATAAAGCATGAACGGCTTCTGCCCCCATTTTCGCAACAAATTTGTTGGAATCATCTTCAGGTAAGTACTGGTTATCTTTTGGCAAGTTATCAAGGATATCTAGGTATTCTTCTTCGGTTAAAAGATCACCCATGTTAAGGTTCTCTTTAATACCGCCCTGAATAACTACATATCTTTCATAATACACGATGGTCTCTAATTTCTTAGAACTCATTCCCAATAAATAACCAATTTTGTTAGGCAAACTTTTGAAGTACCAGATATGTACCACAGGAACCACCAATTTAATATGGCCCATACGTTCACGGCGTACTTTCTTCTCGGTTACTTCCACACCACAACGGTCGCATACGATACCCTTGTAACGGATACGCTTATACTTTCCGCAGGCACACTCATAGTCTTTTACCGGCCCGAAAATTCTTTCACAAAACAAACCATCACGCTCGGGTTTATAAGTACGGTAGTTAATGGTTTCAGGCTTCAGTACTTCGCCAAAACTTCTTTCAAGGATACTGTCAGGCGATGCTAAGCTGATAGTGATCTGAGAGAAAGTTGGTCTCGGTTTGTTATCTCTTTTCATTGCCATATCTGTGTTGAGGATTTGTATTATTTTATTTTGTTTGTCAGCTGTAGAATCTTACTTCAGCAACTGTTACGTCGCACCTTTGTGCTGCATTAACGCTATTCGTCAGTGGTGAACCGAGAGTCGTGAATTTCTCACTCACAACTAACGATTCACATCTCACGATATGTTATTCAAATTTCAGATCGAGTCCCAGGCCTCTCAATTCATGTACCAGTACATTGAATGATTCTGGCACACCCGGACGTGGTATATTATCGCCTTTCACGATCGCTTCATACGTTTTCGCGCGGCCGATGATATCATCCGATTTGAGTGTTAGCAATTCCTGCAGGATGTTGGCTGCGCCATAGGCTTCCAGTGCCCAAACCTCCATCTCTCCAAAACGCTGTCCACCAAACTGTGCCTTACCACCCAACGGCTGTTGGGTAATCAAGCTGTATGGTCCGATTGAACGGGCGTGCATTTTATCATCAACCATATGGTGCAGTTTGATAATGTATATCACACCCACTGTGGCTTTCTGGTGGAAACGCTCCCCTGTTTCACCATCATATAAATAAGTATGCCCGTTTCTTGGGATATCGGCCTGCTTGCAATAATCTTCGATCTGATCGGTAGAAGCACCATCAAAAATCGGGGTTGAGAATTTCAATCCTAATTTCTTACCGGTCCATCCTAAGATGGTTTCATAAATCTGCCCCAGGTTCATACGTGATGGTACACCCAATGGATTCAAAACAATATCAACCGGTGTTCCGTCTTCCATGAATGGCATGTCTTCTGCACGCACAATTTTCGCAACAATACCTTTGTTACCGTGACGGCCCGCCATTTTATCACCCACTTTCAGCTTACGCTTAACAGCGAGGTAAACTTTCGCCAGCTTCAACACACCGGCAGGTAATTCATCCCCGATAGAAATATTGAATTTCTCCCTTTTATAACGGCCTAATTCTTCGTTGAATTTAATGCTGTAGTTATGCAATAAGGTATTGATCTGGTCATCCGTTTTTGCATCAGCAGTCCAACCCAATGGATTTACATTCTGGTAGTCAATGGTAGCCAGGTTCTTTAGATTGAACTTAGCCCCCTTCCCTATCAGCATTTCACCAAAGTTGTTACTTACGCCTGTAGATGATTTGTCTTTCAGCAAAGTCTGCAGTTTTTCCAGCAACAGTTCTTTCAGTGTTTCAGTATTCTGCTGGTGAACTTTTTCAACTTTTTCTAACAATGCTTTCTCACGGATCTTACCATTCTTATCTTTCTTCGCACGCTGGAAAAGTTTCTTGTCAATCACCACACCTTCTGTTCCGTTGGGTGCTTTCAGAGAAGCATCTTTTGCATCACCTGCTTTGTCACCAAAGATGGCACGCAATAATTTTTCTTCGGGTGTAGGATCAGATTCACCTTTTGGAGTGATCTTACCAATCAGGATATCACCTTCTTTAATAGTGGCACCGATACGGATAATTCCATGTTCATCCAGGTCTTTGGTGGCTTCTTCAGAAACGTTGGGTATATCGGGCGTCAGTTCTTCCTCGCCTAATTTTGTATCGCGTACTTCTAGTTCGTATTCTTCAATGTGTACAGAAGTGAATAAATCTTCACGTACCACTTTCTCACTGATTACGATAGCATCTTCGAAGTTGTAACCCTTCCATGGCATGAACGCCACTAGCAGATTCCGGCCCAATGCCAGTTCACCATCTTTGGTTGCATATCCTTCGGTTAAGAAATCACCTTTCTTCACTTTTTGCCCTTTCTTTACGGCCGGGCGTAAGTTGATGCAGGTAGCCTGGTTCGTTTTGATGAACTTGGTTAATTTATATATCTGCAGGTCATCATTAAAGCTTACCAAACGGTCAAGGTCGTTACGGTCGTAACGCACATGAATTTCGTTTGCATCAACAAACTCAACAATACCGTTGCCTTCTGCGTGCATCTGTATACGCGCATCACGGGCAGCTTTTCCTTCAAGGCCTGTCCCTACAATCGGAGCTTCAGGTCGTAACAAAGGAACTGCCTGGCGTTGCATGTTCGAACCCATCAGGGCACGGTTGGCATCATCATGCTCAAGGAACGGAATCAAAGACGCACTCAAACCAACAATCTGGTTTGGCGCAACGTCCATATATTCTACTTCTTCTTTATCAAGAATCGGGAAATCACCTGTCTGGCGAGATACAACCTTGTCTTCGGTAAACTGTCCTTTATCATTCAAAGGAGAATTACTCTGGGCAATTTTAGCTGAATCTTCTTCTTCCGCACTTAGGAAAGTCAATTCCTTCATGTTCACTTTACCATCCACTACTTTACGGTAAGGGGTTTCGATGAAGCCCATATCGTTGATAGCAGCGTGTACGCAAAGCGTGGAGATCAAACCGATGTTGGGTCCTTCGGGTGTTTCAATAGTACACAAACGGCCATAGTGCGAATAGTGTACGTCACGAACTTCGAAACCGGCTCTCTCACGACTTAAACCGCCTGGCCCTAATGCGGAGATACGACGCTTGTGCGTGATCTCACTTAATGGATTGGTTTGGTCTAAGAACTGAGATAACTGCGATGTTCCGAAGAATGAATTAATAACAGACGATAAAGTTCTTGCATTGATCAGGTCAACCGGCGTAAATACCTCATTATCCCGCACGTTCATTCTTTCTCGGATCGTTCGGGCCATACGGGCCAGACCAACACCAAATTGGGCATATAACTGTTCACCCACGGTACGTACACGACGGTTGCTCAGGTGATCAATATCATCAATCTCGGCCTTGGCATTCGTTAAACGAACCAGGTATTTAATGATCTCGATAATATCCTGCTTGGTCAGTACTTTCTTCTGCAAAGGATAATCCAGGTTGAGTTTGCGGTTAATTTTATAACGGCCCACTTCTCCTAGGTCATAACGTTTATCACTGAAAAATAATTTATCAATAATACCACGGGCAGTTTCGTTGTCAGGGGCATCAGCACCACGCAATTGGCGATAGATATGCTGAACCGCTTCCAGTTCACTGTTCGAAGTATCTTTGTTTAATGTGTTATAGATGATGGCGTAATCTCCACCAACATCTTCTTTTTGAATGAATACACTCTTCACTTCCATTTCAATAATAGTGGCAATGGCTTCTTCATCCAGAACGGTATCACGTTCCATCACAATTTCGTTCCGTTCGATGCTCACCACCTCTCCAGTATCTTCATCTACAAAATCTTCTACCCATGTTCTAAGAACACGTGCAGCTAATTTTCTGCCTACCTGGTGGGCCAATGATTTTTTATCTGCTTTCACTTCATCGGCCATACCGAAAAGTTCCAGAATATCCTTATCCGTTTCAAAACCAATAGAACGCAATAAAGTAGTTACCGGGAATTTTTTCTTACGGTCAATATAAGCATACATTACATTGTTGATATCTGTGGCAAATTCCATCCACGCACCTTTGAAAGGGATTACCCTTGCAGAGTAAATCCTGGTTCCGTTGGGGTGAACAGACTGGCCAAAGAATACACCTGGCGAACGGTGTAACTGCGACACCACCACACGCTCGGCACCATTAATTACAAAAGTTCCGCGGGGTGTCATGTATGGTATGTTTCCTAAGAATACATCCTGTACGATGGTTTGAAAATCCACGTGCTCCTCATCATTACAACTCAATCTGAGTTTGGCTTTCAGGGGAACAGCGTAAGTTAAACCACGCTCCATACACTCGTCAATTGTGTAACGTGGCGGATCTATGAAATAATCCAAGAACTCCAGCATGAAAATGTTACGCGTGTCTGTAATAGGAAAGTTTTCCTTGAACACACGAAACAGCCCTTCCACATTTCGTTTATCAGGCGTAGTTTCTAATTGGAAAAATTCTTTGAAAGATTCTAACTGAATGTCGAGGAGGTCAGGCGCATCGGCTAAATGTTTTGTTTTTCCGAAGTTGACCCTGTTGTTCAATGTAGTTGTAGACATATGTATGGAAACCGGTTTTTATGCAAAAAAAAAATTGGGGAGAATTGAAAGATTCTCTTAGCGTACAATCGGCGCATCCACCATTCAAATGATAATGGTAAAAATGTCCACCCGCTAAACAGCCCAAAATTAAGGATGGCAAAGGTATGGAATGAGGGGAAATTTAAAAAACAAATTTTGGAACAACTCCCTCTTTTGTGGATAAGACTATTTCAAATACATTTTTTAGACCCAGAGATATCGAATTCAAGCATTTTTTAAGGCGATTTGGATAAACTCTCTTGCCTTTCAGATATCTAATAAAATTAATTTTATTCACAATATTATGATAATCATATACTTATAAGCAGTTTTGGTATCCATCCAACAATTGCGCCGGTAAACAACAGCAAAGCCGGTTTAGCTAAATCGGTTCTTGCTGTTGTTGGAATGTACATTTACCAAATCTTCGCCCTATCAGCCGGTCGACGGAACATTTTGTTCTTTTCGGTCAGGTTATACGTTTTATAAAAAGGTTCAAAATTAGACAATGGCCCCAGCACCCTGTATTCATCAGGAGAATGTGGATCCGTTGTGATACCTGTGCGGACCGTCTCGGGCCTGTTTATAATCCTCCATGACTGTGCAAATCCAAGGAAGAATCTTTGATCGGGTGTAAAACCATCAATCTTTGTATCACTCTTTCCCTGTTCAGTCAGTTTGAATGCATCCCATGCAATGGCCAGTCCGCCAATATCTGCAAGGTTCTCTCCCAATGTCAATTCCCCATTTACATGTAAGCTATCCAACACAACAAATAAATTGTATTGGTTTACCACACTTTTTGCTTTCGATTTAAACAACTCGCCATCTTTTGGCAGCCACCAATCTTTCAGGTTACCTGCTGCATCGTATTGCCTGCCCTGGTCGTCAAAGCCGTGTGTCATCTCATGGCCAATTACCAAACCAATACCGCCGTAGTTGATGGCATCATCGGCTTTCATATCAAAGAAAGGGAACTGTAGAATGCCGGCTGGGAAAACAATCTCGTTGAACGTTGGGTTATAATAGGCATTCACAGTAGGCGCGGTCATACCCCACTCAGTTCTATCAACCGGCTTGCCTACTTTACCAATGTTTTCTTTATAATCATGTTTGGCTATGCTGCGCATATTTGCATAGAAATAATCACGGCTGACCTCAACATCATCATAATTTTTCCATTTGGACGGATACCCGATTTTTTTTAGGAAAGCGGCTAATTTTTCCTGTGCCTTTTGCTTGGTGGTATCACTCATCCAGTCAAGTTTGCTTATCCTTGTCTTGAAAGCTATCTGCAGGTTATTAACTAGTTCATCCATCCGCTTTTTTGCTTCAGGGGGAAAATATTTCTCAACAAATAATTGTCCAACCAGGTCTTTTAAACCATTATCGCTCAAGCTTACCATTTTCTTCCAGCGTTCCGGTTGTGTTTTGGCTCCGGAAAATAATTTGTTGAAAGCAAAGCGTTCATCCCGGAATGACTTGTTCAGTAAGGAAGCATTGCTGGCAATATAATCGAACTTCACTTTCTGTTTCCATACATCAATCGGCTCAGAGGCCAGCAATACACTCAACGCCTGGTAGTATTTAGGTTGTGATACATTTATACTATCTGTTTTAATACCCATTTTGCTAAAATTATCTACCCAGCTGATATTCGGGGCCAATTTAGACAGTTCTGCAACAGACATTTTATTGTAATTCTTTATCGGATCCCTTTGCTCTACAGGGGTTATATGCGATTTGGCAATCTCGGTTTCTAGGGCCAGTACTGACAGGGCCGATTTATTAGCCGTAACTTCATCCACACCTACCAACGAGAAATATTTAGCCGCATGGTCTACAAGTTTCTTTCTTTGATTTACCGTGATAGAATCTGTTTTAGTATAATAGTCTTTCTCAGGAAGCGAGGTGCCTGTTTGATAGAGCACTAATATGTTTTTAACGCTGTTTCGTTGATCAGCCCCTACATAAAAGCCCACCAGGTCGCCATCTCCTTTTTTTGCATTGTCAGCTAAAAGACTGAGGAGTTCTTTATAATCCTTTATTGCATCAATTTTTGCCAGCATAGGTTTCAGTGGCTCATAACCGGCCTTTTCAATCCTTACCGTATCCATGCCGCTTGCATAAAAATCACCTACTTTTTGTTCAGCCGTTCCTTGGGCATAATCTTTTTTAGCCGATACTTCATCCAATATAGTCCGGAGTTTTTTCAGGTTACCATCATACAAAGTATAAAAACTACCCCAACCGCTTTGGTCATCCGGGATCTTGGTATTTTTAATCCAGTTACCATTTGCATAACGGAAGAAATTATCACCAGGTTGAACCGTGGTATCCATACCGGCTTTATCAAAGTAGGGTGTATCGGCATTGTTTTTACAAGATGCCAGTATCAGCAAGCCTCCAGCAAACAGGATATTTATTTTTTTCATACAGTGATTTTAGTGATTGTAAATGTTACGATTTTGTTTGGTATTTCAAAACCAATCCTCGAATTGCAAAACATGAAACGCCAATGGTAAGTTTGATGGGAAAAAAACAACTACTTGTGCGTGAAGTCAAAACTTACGATTCCCTCATCACGGTTCACGAACAGGTAGAATGCCGCTACATAAAAAAGCCGGTGAGAATCATCTTACCGGCTTATATTTTTTGTAAACCAAAGCTTATTTAATTTCTACCTCAGCACCGGCTTCTTTCAGCTTAGCTACTAATTCGTCAGCTTCAGCTTTAGAGATGCCTTCTTTAATTGCTTTTGGAGCGCTATCAACTAAGTCTTTGGCTTCTTTCAGTCCAAGACCGGTTAATTCTTTAACGATCTTCACAACGGTTAATTTGCTTGGACCGCCGCTAACCAGAATTACATCAAATGCAGTTTTTTCTTCAACTACTGCTGCTCCGCCGCCATCGCCGCCTGACATAACCACTGCCGCTGCAGCTGGTTCAATACCGTAATCAGCTTTCAATACATCAGCTAATTCCTGAACTTGTTTTACTGTTAAGCCTACTAATGTTTCGGCTAATGCTTTTACGTCTGCCATGTGTTTAAATTTTTTCCGTCTTCATATCCCGCTTATGGCCGGATCCGACGGATGGTTTAAAAAAATTTGATTCTTATTAAATCGGAAATTTGAAAATTTGAAAATTTGAAAATTTTCAAACGTCGTATTTCAGTTTCCGGTTAATCCTTATTTAATTGAAGATTGAAAAAGTCAGGCAATACTTTCAAATTGCCACACTTTCAATTTTTCAAATTATTCTGCTGCGGGTGCATCAGCCGCCGGAGCTTCCGGAGCTGCGGGTGCTTCTGCAACAGGTTCGTTCACCACCGGCGCATCAACAGCAACAGTTTCAGCAACAGGCGCACCAGCAGCCTGTTTTTCGTGGTGGTGCAATAAAGCAGCCAGTACACGTTTGACAGGTGATTGCAGTAACCCGATCACTTCACCAATTAATTCATTCTTGGTCTTAATCTTGGTAAGTGCACTCAGGCTAGTATCGCCAGTATAAATTTCTCCGTTGATGAAAGCTGCTTTCAAAACAGGTTTATCACCACTGCTTGACTTACGGAAAGAACTGATAATAAGGGCCGGTTCTTTAGGGTTTTCAGAAAACATCAAAGCGGTTACATTGTTTAAAGACTCGTAAACGCCTGTATACTTTTCAGCATCCAGTGATTCGAGTGCCTTACGTATCAATGTATTTTTAGCCACTTTCATTTCAACCTGCTTATCAAAACAGGTGCGGCGTAGTTTGGTTACCTGCGCAACAGAAAGTGATTCTGTATCGGTAATGTAAAAATTATTATACTGAGTGAATTTTCCTTTAAGGATTTCAATCACCTCATTTTTTTGAATCTTTGTCATAACTAATCTTTTTAAAAACCCGGGTCATTTCCCGACTGTTGGTCGGGATCACCAGGATTAGTTCATTAATGATTTTGTGTCTAATGTGATACCAGGACTCATCGTGCTGGCCATACTTACACCTTTCAGGTAAATACCTTTAGCAGTAGATGGCTTCAACTTAATGATGGCATTAATAAGTTCTGCGCTGTTTTCTGCAATCTTATCTGATGCAAATGAAACGCGTCCGATAGAAGCATGTACAATACCCGCTTTATCAACTTTGAATGCGATTTTACCACCTTTTACTTCATTCACAGCACCAGCTACATCATTAGTAACGGTTCCTGTTTTAGGGTTTGGCATCAGGTTACGGGGACCTAATACTTTACCTAATTTACCAATCTTAGGCATTACAGCCGGTGTTGCGATAATTACATCTACATCAACCCAACCGCCTTCAATCTTGGTAATGAACTCATCCAATCCAACATAATCAGCACCTGCTTCTTTTGCAGCGGCTTCTTTATCGGGTGTACAAAGCACCAATACTTTTTTGGTTTTACCGGTACCATGCGGTAATGAAACGGTTCCACGAACCTGCTGATCAGCTTTCTTGGGATCTACACCCAAACGGATATGCAGATCAACAGAACTATCAAACTTGGTACAATTAATTTCTTTTACGAGTGTAGAAGCATCTTTCAGGGAATAAACTTTGTTTTTATCCACCTTAGTTATTGCTACTTTCATTTTTTTAGTAAGTGACATTTTCTAATGTTTGAGGGTGAATAAAATTAGTTTTCCCATGGGGCCTTTCCGTCAACGGTTAATCCCATACTGCGGGCAGTACCGGCAACCATACTCATTGCACTGTTCAGCGTAAAAGCATTCAAATCAGTCATCTTGTCTTTAGCGATAAACTCAACCTGTTCCCAGGTTACTTTACCTACTTTATCACGATTACTTTCTTTTGAACCTTTTTGAACCTTGGCGGCTTCCATTAACTGGACAGCTGCCGGAGCAGTTTTGAGAACGAAGTCGAAAGACTTATCAGTATAAACGGTGATCAAAACAGGAACGACTTTTCCCATTTTATCCTGGGTCCGAGCATTAAATTGCTTGCAGAACTCCATAATGTTAACACCCTTAGAACCGAGTGCTGGGCCTACCGGAGGCGCAGGATTAGCTTGTCCGCCTTTCACCTGCAGCTTCACGAAGGCAGAGATTTCTTTTGCCATTTTTTTTAGATTTAATTGGTAATAGCGTCCCACATTAAGTGGAACTCCCAAATTCAATCATTCTTTGTTGTAAAGAACTTTTGGGGCGGCAAAGGTAAGGATTGAGTATGGAAAAATCAAGAAAAGGATACGGAAGGGGTTAAAAAAGTTAAAAGGAGTAAAGTGCGTACAGTTGGATTTAAACCTCCTTAACTACTTTAATCCTTTTAACTAATTAACAATCAACTATTAAAGCACCAAAATCCCCGTCGCCTGAACAATTATTTCTCTTTTGGCCTCAGTTATTCTTGCTATCTCATTTTTACTTTTCCCGGCATCTTCGGCAAAATGGCGAAGTTGCTCGACGGTGGTTAACTTCGCATTGGCTATACCATCAATGACAATATTTTTACCGTTTAATATCACCGGTACCATAAATGTATGGTCCTTCATTTTTACCATCATGCTACCATCAGGTGACTGTACTTTTATCCAACAGCCTTCCATCTTGCAAACTTCAGTAACCACGCCTTTCAACTTTACCTTCAGTTCTTTATTTTTTTCCTGGGTTTTCATAATTGTAAATAACTGGTCAACTGTAATGGCATCATCTGCAGTAGTTTTTTTGCCAAATACAGCGCCGGGATCAGCGGGCACTTTCGGTGGTTGTGCATTTACACAGTGGCTGATACAAATAACTGTCAAAAAAAGAATGATCTTTTTCATGGTATGTTCTTTTAAAGTGTTTAACCGTTTTAGCAAAATATCCCTTTTCTCTTCGCCCTTCCCCTTATTGAACCTCATTTAACTTCACCCATTTCAATAAGAAAAAAAGGAAATAATGTAAAAATAAAAGGCCATCCGAAAAAACAGATGGCCTTTTTGAGATGTATTATTTACATCTAAGGCTGATAGCTCAAAACTTATACCTGTTTTAACTCAATTTCTCAACCTGCATGTAGCTAAGCTCAACAGGGGTAGAACGTCCGAAGATCTTTACAGTTACTTTCAGTTTCTTCTTTTCATCATTCACATCTTCGATCACGCCATTAAAGTCGTTAAAAGGCCCTTCAATGATCTTGATGGTTTCACCTATAATAAATGGTTCGCTCATGGTGACACCCTGGTCATTCATCTCATCAACCTTACCCAGCATTTTATTCACTTCGCTTTTACGGAGGGAAATGATATTGCCTTTAGAACCTTTTCCATCGGTGAGAAAGTGCATTACATTGCTGATATTACTGATATGCTGTACAATATCATCATTCAGTTTGCCATCGAGTACTTCCATCATTACATAACCCGGGAAATAGTTTTTCTCGCGCATTACTTTTTTACCGTTCTGCACCTTGTACACTTTTTCCATCGGAAGGAAAATCTGTTTGATAATCTCCTGCCAACCGCTGCGAATAATATCCTTATCCAGGTATTCTTTCACCTTGCGTTCTTTACCACTAACTACACGAAGTACATACCACTTGGTTTCAGCCTGTGGTGCTGCGGTTTCTACCCCTGCTGTTTCTACTACTACTGGTTCCATGCTGTTTTACTTAAATAATGAATAAATCAGCTTCAACAATTGGTTACTGGAAAAATCCATCACCCATACCATAGCTGTTATAATAACGGTAGCCACCAAAACAATTACAGTGCTTTGCTGCAACTGTATCCATGAAGGCCAGGTTACTTTCTCCATCAGTTCCCGGTAACTCTCTTTGAAATAAGTTGCGATTTTGATCATGGTTCCAATTTGAAATTTGAAAATTTGAAAATTTGAAAATTAAATACAATCCGAAAATCTGAATTTCCATTTTCAAATTTTCAAATTGTCTCGCCTTCAAATTAACTCGCACGGGCACTAGGATTCGAACCCAGATCGAAGGTTTTGGAGACCTTAATACTAACCGTTGTACGATGCCCGTAGAAAGCTAAAAGCTATTCCGGAGGTCCGGAACAGCTTTTAGCGTGATATAACAAATGTAATTAAAAAACATTTGCCTGGAGCAAAAAGCTTGTGGCTTTGCGCTTATTTTAAAATTTCAGTTACCTGTCCGGCACCTACTGTACGACCACCTTCACGGATAGCGAATTTCAGTCCTTTCTCCATCGCGATCGGTTGAATCAGTTTTACAGAAATACCTATATTATCACCTGGCATAACCATTTCTGTTCCTGCAGGAAGTGTACACTCACCTGTTACGTCTGTTGTACGGAAATAAAACTGAGGACGATACTTGTTAAAGAACGGAGTATGACGACCGCCTTCTTCTTTTGAAAGAACGTAAACTTCACCTTTAAATTCAGTATGTGGAGTTATTGAACCCGGCTTACAAAGTACCATACCACGACGGATTTG
>JAYSXR010000027.1:0-2111 GCA_043717145.1 Chitinophagaceae bacterium
GCATAAGGAATACGTTTAATAACCATTTTGCCTTTAAGGATAGATAGCCGGAGAAATTAAGTAAGTAGCAAAATCCTTTCTGCAAGGTTAATAAATTCGCTTACAGAATTGGGCTTTTTAAAGAGTACCCTGCAAACCATTTGCAGGTACCTGGATTCATCTTACTGCCGCACAGACAAGGTACGCATGAGGACTAGTATAGATGTTAGTAATGGATTTTGTTTCAGTTCATGCAAGGTAATGAAGCCGTTTTTTAAATGCATATTAATATTCAGCACAAAAAGATCAGGAAGTTCCTTACTGTGTATGGAGGTATTTTAGTAATATAAGCCCATTATGAAACGTCATGCAGTTAAGCATTGAGTTCCTGTCTTTTAGGCTATCCTGAAGCAAGGTAATATCCTCTTCATCATCATCGGCAATAAAGATGGTGGGGTTCGTTTTCATAATGTGAAAGTTCATTTATAAAATTAAAAGCATCATCTAAGTTATCTTTACAAGGATTTTGTAAATTAATACCTGCCTATGCGTGCTGTTTTAATCATTGATGATGAAATAGATTTTTATCTTTTAATCAAAGATTACTTGGGACAGCGCGATTACCAGGTATTTGCTGCCCATTCACTCGGAGAGGGTATGAAGATGCTGGAGGAGAGGGAATATGATGTGTTACTTCTGGATAACAATTTACCGGATGGATTTGGTTGGAAACAGGCACCGGCAATCGATAAAAGATTTCCCAACATGCGGATTACTTTAATCAGTGCCTATGAATCAATTTTTCTGGTAACTACCCTTCAAGGTGTTCCCTTCCGCATAATGGAAAAACCAGTAAGCCTTGAAACCCTTATTAGCTATTTCTAAACAAGTTGACTTCATTCCCTGTTTTTCAAAACTCAAGAAAATTCAACAAATTTATTAGTTCACATCAATTACCATTCCTTTACCCTTTTGCTGAAATTCAAATAATTGAGCGCTTTCACTTTTTGTATAGGGAAGAAACCTTAACTAAAAAACCTTATATAAACCCGGTTATAAAGAAGATAAGTCCTGTTGCCGATATCACTAAACTGCCTATCCAGAGCGACTTTTTTTTGGTTAGCATCGAAATAGCAGAAATAGCAATCGCAATCTGAAAAAGTGTAACAGACTGCGCCAGTTTTACATGTTTCGTTAGGAAAAACTTAGATTCTTTCTGTAATTTTTCCGCTTCTTTTTTAATTTCTTCCTGTTCTGTTTTATACTTCAACGTTGCCGTTGCATCTGCTATGCCGGTCTTTACCTGTAAAGCTTTCACTTCTGCTTTTATACCCTTAGCCTGGTAATATGACCATTGGTCTGAAGCCTGTATCTGTTCTATTAATGCCTCATTTGAATAATGCCCTGCCATTAAGCCCGATATAGCAGCAAATACAGCCATTAAAGCGGTTGATATGGCAACAAAAGTAAACCAGCCAGATTCATGTGGTTCAACTGCTTTTTCCTGGATGGTTTCATAAAGGTGTTCGGTAGGTATCTCAATATCTTCCATCTGTTGAATAATTAAGTGATACGTGTAAAAATAATACACAGACTTTTTGCTTATTAAAGCTAACGTTTAAAATTACCGATTAAAAATGTATTGGTGCGTTTTAGTGGAATATTTGCCATGACCACAGCAAAATGTGAGAATTATTGCCAAAGGATTACCCACCTTGGCAAACGGTATATTGGTATTTAGAAGACGAGACAATGGATGGAACTTTAGAAATAGCCCATCAGGAGATACGCAAGGCCGTAAGAAGAGAACAGGGTAAAAGGAAGTCGGTGATCATGGGGATAATAAATAGTTGTAGTGTACGAATGAACGCTTCAAGCGGGATACAGCGTGGAATTGACGGCAATAAAAATAAAGGGTCTAAAGCGCCATGTGATAGTGGACAGCCTGGGTTTACTAATAGATGTTGTTGTACATGCAGTCAATATTCACGATAGCAAAGGGGCAACACAAGTATTGGGAAAATTGAACGGTTTAAAGCACGATGAACCAAACCTCAAACAAATATTTGCGGATGCTGGTTTCCGGGGAAAACTGATAAAATGGATAAAGGAGCAACTAAAAATAAACATGA
>JAYSXR010000261.1:0-10073 GCA_043717145.1 Chitinophagaceae bacterium
CATTAAAGAACCGTTCGCTGCTTCTGCTTAAAAAACTGTTGTCTTCTGTTAAAAAGTCTGCTTTATATTTTTCTTCTGTAAACCAATCTTGTTTGTATAGTACAGCATTAACAGGTAATACTTTTATGGCTTTAATCCAGGAGTGGTGAAATGCCTCATAGTCGTCATTGCTCATCGTAAATAATTCAGGCAATTCAACTTTAAAGGCAACAGTAATATCTCCCATCTTTGAAAGAATAGCATCATGTTCCACTGCATAAACGGGAAGTATGTCAACTAGGTTTTTCATTTAAGTAATTGCTTTTTAAAAAGAACTATTGAATAGCTTTTAATGACCTTGGGTACTGCTTTTCTGGCAACCTTTTTCATTAAGCCAAATTCGCCGTAAGTACGGCTGAGTTTATATACATACATGAATAAGGCTGTTGACAGAGAAACAATTAGGGCAAGACAAATAAATACATTTACACCGCAGATATAGATGATGGCAAAGACGATCAACAAAGCAACAAGCCCACCGCCCAGGTACCAGATGTACTGTGCCTTTAGCCCTTTAAACTCGATTGGTTTGTTGATGCCTTTATTGATTTGGTATACACTGTTACTCATATTTCCCTCCTCACATTTTAACCAGTAGTATTAAATGAAATAACTGCAAAAATTTATCCAATGGAGTATAGTACAGGGTAAACGGGGTAGGACAACCCCACCAACTGAATTGAAAATGAGAGAAGTGGGGGTTAAAAATTAATAAAACCAGGCTTTCAACAATTAAAATACCCACTTTATGGTATTGCAAGTTCATTATTATTTTACAATATTTACATTTTAATCCCTTATTGGGCGGCAAATTGTTTTACAAGGCAACTGAAATAAAACAATTGCTGCTAAATAACAGTCAGGTTAAAAAAAATTATATGAGCCTCCTCGATAACCCCCAAAGTAATGGTGTAGCAAATAGTTTTAAAAAAAAAACATTGCTGCCATCAATTGATACAGGCAGCACTGCTGTAGAAAGTGCCGAATTAATTCGCTTTGAAGAAAAGAAAGAAAAATACACATGGGCACATCCTGATGAAATATGCTTTGCAATAAGCGCCGATCATTATGTTAAATCCTTAATAAAATGTGGAAAGGAAAAGAAGTGGATGTGTCGGCATTGTACCCTCAAAGAATTGCTTGTTTTATTACCCACTGATAATTTTATCCGTCTCAATAAATTCTATCTTCTTAACCGTAACCATTTTTCACACATCAATGAAAATGAAAAGATACTTTATTTTAATGATGGTTTTTCTATCCCCGTTCCTCACCGGATATCTCCTTTTTTGCGCCGTTTACTAAAAGCACCTATACGCGAAATGCACTTTACGAAATAGTACTTGATATCAGCTTTTTAAACTTTTATGTTTGTAGGAGTAAGTTATTTTTTCACAGATGCTCAAGTGATTAAAATTTCTAAAAATAAATATATTATGGCAAAAAGTAAAATACCTAAAAAAAACTCACCATCGGAAGCTAAAGTTAATTGGCCTTCACTGGAAAATCAGCTTAACGAAGCAAAAGTATTAAATGGCAGCGCACTTGAAAAATTGATCAAGTCTAACCAGGATTTTCATATGCTAAGACCTGAAGAGGCAAATGACAAGATTGGATTGGCACTATGGCTGAGAGTTTATTGGCGTAAAAATCACCCCGAAGGAAAATATGCTGCGAATGATCCTTCTGGTGGTTACCCTCGAGCATTGCATAAACTTCATTCCTGGATGATTTATAATCAAGATCATTCTTCTCTTTCTAATCAATATTTAAAGACATCAAAAAAATAAATAGACAATGATTAATCTTCGAATCTCCGGAGCACAAGGAAACCCTCGCAGCGAGTCAGACATCAGTGTTAATTTCGACGGTAGCCAAATTATCGCTGCTTCTAATGCGATTAATGATTCAAATCAAGCTCAATTTTACTTTCCTGATGGTGGGGGAAGTTGGAATCAAACTACTTTGCCTCTGAATGCTGGTGATAGTCTTCACAGTGATCCGGCTTTAGGATGGACTTCAGATGGTACAGCCTGGTCAATAACAATTGGCATTAGCGGCTCAAATTTGCAGTTACGCTGTTTTAAATCAACTGATGGTGGTGCAACATGGAATTATGATGCAGATGCTTCGGGTACACAGACCTCGACTGACAAACAACTTATGTGTGTTGATCGCAGCTCTTCTTCACTTTTTCAAAATAATATTTATGTTATTTGGCACAATAATGCCCCTGTATTTGTTAATAGGCGAACAGGTCCGGGAGGTGCCTGGCAAACACCAATACAGATAAGCGGTGCTGAGACAACAGGAACAGGTATCGGCGGAGATATTACAACGAACAGCTTTGGAGATGTGTTTGCTTTTTGGCCTGATACTGGAAGTAGTAATTTATTTGTTCGAAAGTCAACTGATGGGGGTGCAACATTTCCAAATGCACCTGTTCAAATTGCTACAACTAATGATTCATATGATATTGGAATACCTTCATTTGTCACCCGCAGAGCCCTGATTTATATTTCAGCGGCTGCGTGGAGAACAGCAACTCAAGACTTTGTTTACGCAACTTGGACAGATAAAAACTCGACAGCGACCGAACCTGGAAATGATATTACCTCGACCTGTAAAACCCGAATTTGGTTTTGCAGATCAATAGATGGCGGACTAACATGGCAGGCAGCTGTAATGATTAATGACCAGGCTTCCAAAAACGACCAATTTAATCAAAGGTTATCTATAGATGAAAGTACAGGTCAGCTTGTAGTAATGTATTATGATACTGTTGCCGATGCGGGGCGACTTAATACTGATGTTTGGTTGCAAACTTCTGACGATAACGGAGCAACTTGGTGTGCTGCAATAAAAGTAACCACTGCACAAACAGATGAAACTTCGGCAGGCGCGGATTCTGGTAATCAATATGGTGATTATAATGGTATTTCCGGAATTAATGGTAATTTTTTTCCATGCTGGACTGACAGAAGAAGTGGAAGTGTTGAAGAAATATGGACAGCCCCGGTAAGAACCGCCAAAGACAGTTTTTTTATTATTCAACGAAGTACATTCGGAGAAGATGAAGTAAACGGCTTACTTCTTCAATCGCCCGGAGCGGCTTTCGTTCCGGATGCATTTTGGGTGGTAGTTGAAGGATTTTCTGCTGCTGATCTTGGCATCAATGCAGGAAATCAGGGAAACCCTCCCATTAAACCTATAATCGCTTTTTCGCCTCATGTTTCTGGCATGACGGCTCACTGTACAGGAGTTGTTCCCGAAGATACATCTTTGCCAGCAGCCTTTCAAAGATTCCGATTCGCATTTGAAATTGTTTTCACTGACAGTAGTGGTTTCGCTTTTCCCACCAATACAGAAATAGTGACATTAACATCTTCCTTAACCGCATTAGGGGTTACGCTAAATAGTTTTGGCCAAATTGAATTAATAAAACAGGCTAATCCATACATTACCAATGGTGCAACCTCGTGGCTCAGTATTGACCTTAGAGTATTTCAAATAAAATCAGGTGATTCTAAATTTGGTGAACCTATGACCGGAAGTGATGCTCCCACATTTATTCAAAATGTGATGAATCGCCTGACAACAGGAGGAGGAATTGCAGGTGGGCAATCGTTTGAGTTTAACCTTCCAACCAATGAAGACACTTCGGCAATACAACTATCCCCAACTGATGCTGATGGAAATGCTGTGTATAATTTTGCCTTGGCAAGGGTGAGGTTGACTGGTGTAAGCACGGTCGCACAAAGCGTAAGAGTCTTTTTCAGATTATTCCAGGCTTCAAGCACTGCCACTTATTTTGATACCAATACAACATACAGGCGATCCTCCGACGGAATATCGGGAGGACGCACTATTCCGTTAGCAGGCATTCAAAATAATGAATATGTTACCATACCATGTTTTGCTGAAGCTCGTATAGACTCCTCATCAATAAGTATGGCAACTCAAAATGATAATAGTAACAAAAAGGATATTACTCCTAATGCCGGAGGCGCGGAAGTTGACACTTTCTTCGGCTGCTGGCTCGACACCAATCAGCCAACTATAAAAGTATTGCCAATTACACCGCCTTCCGGAGGGGATCCGGATGGAAACTTTGGTGGAATGGCGTTGGAAAGCGTACAGGACGTAATCACAAGAAGTGGCCATCAGTGCCTTGTTGCTGAAATTGCATTTGATCAGTTTACCATTCCAAACAATGCCGATCCCTCCACTTCAGATAAATTGGCCCAACGTAATTTAGCATTCGGTCCTGCACCAAACCCGGGAGTAGATATTTCCCGAAGGGTTCCGCAAACTTTTGAAATAAAAGCTTCAACTCCTTTGATGCTGGAAGCAGGTTTTGAAGGAGATGAGTTAATGATAGACTGGAGACATTTTCCTCGAGGTAGCACAGCACAAATTTATTTGCCTGCTACTGACGCTAAAAAGATTTTAGAATTGGCAAACAAGAGATATAATCTGCATAATTTGTCACTTACTGACAATTTCACTTTACAATGTAAAGCCGATTCCATCACTTATCTTCCCATACCTGTAGGTGCTGATATTAATTTTGCAGGATTGCTGACAGTTGATCTACCACCGACAGTAAAAAAGGGACAACGTTATAATGTCATAGTGCGCCAGATTACGACTGCAATAGGACAAGGTAAACCCTCATATTCAAAACCGCCACAGGTTGGAGCAAATATATCTGTTGTTGACAAAAGAGGTTTTATTAACTGGCGCAGAGTATTCGGTGCTTTTGAAATAGTAATTCCGATTAGTACGAAAGAATTATTATTGAATCGAGAAGAACACTTCTATTCAATTCTGCGATGGATTCAAACGAAGATACCAGCTACAAGCCGTTGGTATCCCGTATTCCTTAGATATGTGAGCCAAATAGGGGGACGGGTAACCGGCTTTGGGGGCGACCCAAATGAAATAAAACCATCTCCTTATGGTATATGGCACAAGCCAAAGCACCCTCATCAGCCGGGACATGAAGCAGGTGAAGAAAGAATTTCTTTCGGAGGCAAAGTTTCAGGATTAATCTACGATCACTTCGGAGACTTTGAGGGATTTTACCTTGAAACAGAAGATGGAGAGCGTTTCTTTAAGAGTCGCGAACATGAAGTTGAAAATCTTGCACAATTAGCCTGGAAGGAACGGATTTTCGTAAATGTTTTAGCTGAACGTCATGCCCTGCATACACCTGTTTCAATAGTTTTACGCAGAGCGCCACGACCTTTTCAAAACTGAGATAAAAGGTTTGACATGGTTTATTGCGTTTAATTCAGTATTCAATTTGGATTGTTACTATTAATAGGTTTAACTGACAGTAATCATATCAAATTTTTCATTCATTGTGTATTCAAATAAATATTAATAATCATGTCAGAAAAAATTCCTGAAATTTTTTATGTGGAAGTTTATATAACACATAGAGAAGACTTCAAAAAAATATTGGATGAACTGCATCCTGAAAATGTAAGCCGCAAAGCAGAATTAAAAAATGAAGAATGGGTAGCTTATGCACATATTGAACAATCAAAAATAGAATGGCTAAAAAAGCAGGGGTACAAATTTAAAGTGATAGAAAATGCTACAGCAAAAGGATTGGAGAGACAGAAACAAGTAGGCAAAGGAAATAGATACGAAAAATCAAATATTATTCCGAAAGGTCTGGGAAAAAAAATAAAATAGTTTTTATGGACTACTTAAATATTGTTGAAACAGAATCTGCGCTTATCAATCTTTCCATAGCCTACCCTGCAACATCTTTGCTTGTTACGTTACCCGAAACAAGCATTGAGGGAAGAACTGTTCATGCATTGCGTATAGGAACCGCCGGTGGTAAGCCCACAGCGCTGTTTATTGGAGGTGTTCATGCACGTGAATGGGGTAGCGCGGATATACTCATAAACTTTGCATCAGATCTGCTTGAAGCTTATCATACAAATTCGGGAGTAGCTTATGGGGGGAAATCATATACCCCTGCTGAAGTAAAAAATATTGTAGAGAATATGAATGTTATTGTTTTTCCTTCAGTAAACCCAGATGGGAAAAAATATAGCCAGGAAACAGACCCAATGTGGCGCAAGAATCGTAACACTTCTAACAATGGCGGCAATGCTGCCTGCACTGGTGTTGACATTAACCGCAACTACGATTTCTTGTGGGATTTCAACACATTGTTTGCCTCATCTTCTACTGTAAGTGCTAGTTCCAGTCCTTGCGACTATCAGGTTTATCATGGACCCACGCCATTTTCAGAACCAGAAACAAGAAATGTAAAATGGCTTTTTGACAATTATCCTGTACAGTGGTTTATAGATATTCACAGTTATAGCGAGGACATACTTTATAATTGGGGTGATGATACGAATCAAACAACAGACCCTACTATGAATTTTCAAAATGCCGCTTTTAATAATTCGAGGGGAATAGTGCTTTCCGGTGCTGCCGGAGAAGCAACGTATCGTGAATATATAGATTCATCTGACCAGGCTGTAATGATTGCACTTGGAAATTCTATGAAAGATGCAATTTTTGCAGTAAGAGCAAAGTCATATGCAAATATGCAATCAATAGGATTGTATCCTGTTTCCGGTGCGTCTGATGATTATGCTTATAGCCGGCATATACTTGACCCTTCTAAAATTAAAATACTATCATATACTATTGAATGGGGTGCAGCTCCTGAATTTCATCCTGACTGGAGTGAAATGCAAAATATTATTCCCGACATATCTTCAGCGCTTATGGCATTTTGCAAAGAAGCGCCTTGCCCTGCAGGATTAGTAACCGTATCATTAAAAAACTCCAGCATTGAATTTACCGATATTCCAGAAGGCGAAACTACCGTTCGTGCAGCATCGTTTAAAGTTTTCAGTTGCGGGACAGTTTCCTTTTCTGTAATTAACGGGCCTGCTGTCACCGCAGGAGTTGGCAGTTTTATATTGCCAGTTTCATTGATCCCTTTGCCTGCTTCAGGTGATTACTACCTTCAGCAGCAATACTACGTATGGGTTGGCTATACAGGCACCCATGATGGAGACACTGCTATTGGTACAATAACCATTCAATGTAATGAAACTACTGAACAGTGGGTCATACCTATTCACGCTAACACGATTCATCGCCCTACTGTAGCAGTAGAATTGGTTCTTGACAAAAGCAATAGCATGAATTTCAACTCGGGGTTCACACTGCCTTATCTTAATACACGGATAAAAGTATTACACTATTCTGCATTGCCCTTAACCGATGTCATACAGGAAACTAATGCATTAGGAGTATGCGCTTTCGATCAGAATGCAAATCCTGTAATGCCCGTTACACAAGCAGGTCCACTGACTTTTGGAGCCGGACGAAATGCGGCGAAAACAGCCATTCTCAATCATCAGCCCAATCCAATGGGAAATACTGCTATTGGTGATGGTGTGGTACAGGGAATGAACGATTTGGGATCCCCATCAGCCGCAGGGTATGATATAAAAGCAATGATTGTTCTTACCGATGGATTTGATACCGATCACTTAGCTGTAACTGAAGTAACAGGAATGCTCAACAACACCCATGTTTTTGCTATAGGATTAGGAACGGGTGATGATATCAAGCCAAGCGCATTGGATACTTTAACGAATAGCACAGGCGGATATCTTTTGCTTACGGGGGCAATGAATAATGACGATCAGTTTCTGACAAGCAAATATTATCTGCAGATTTTAGCAGGAATTACAAACACAGATATTGTGACAGACCCGGAAGGGGTATTGTATTGGGGAGATGAACATGTAATTCCATTTCAGCTTAATGAAGCGGATATTAGTTCCGACATAGTATTGTTAACACCTGCACCTGGATTGATCGAATTTTGGCTCAAAGCACCAAATGGGAATATCATCCAACCCTCTATGTCAGGTACAGTTGCTGGTGTTCAATTTGCTATGGGAATTAATAGTTCCTATTACAGGGTTTCACTACCTGTTCCGATAGGAGCAGCAGGAGCCGGCGCAGGACAATGGCAGGCAATTTTGCGAATGAATAAAAGAAATAAATACCCTTATGGAACAAACGAACAAACCTATTTTAGTTCAACAGGCACTTCTTTAAAATCCATTCCATACAGCTTGAATGTATATAGCTACTCAAACTTAAAATTGATAGCACGAACTTATCAAAATAGTTTTGAGCCTGGTGGTGAAGTCACCATTAGGGCTATCCTTACTCAATATGGATTGCCGTTAGAAAAAGTATCTGCCGTGAATGCTGTCATTACCAATCCTGACCAAACAAAATATTCGTTTGATCTTAAACAAACAGGAACCGGAATATTTGAAAGTTCTTTTAAAGCCTTAATGCCAGGAGTTTACAGAATCCACATTGTTGCTAATGGAAGAACCCTGAGGGGGCTTGTTTTTTCACGCGAAAAATTGCTGACAGCCTCCGTATATCGAGGTGGCGATAAACCTATCGTTTTGCCATCAGACACAAATCATCGCCAGACTTGGTGCGAATTTTTAAAATGTCTAATTGAGAAAAAAGTTATTACAGAGGAATTCGTAAAAAGAATAGAGCAACAAGGAATTAATTGGAAAGCTCTTGAAAAATGTTGCGGTAAACATTGATAAGGTTTTTTATTTTGTTAAAATTCAATAGCAAACAATTTCAGACAGGAATAAAAAAATAAACTGAAAAGAGAAAACAGAACAGATCAATTCAAGAATGTTTTACACAGTAATGAAAGACCTTGATACTTCAAAGTTTTATAATCTTTAACGAAGTGCTTATCTCACTTTCAGAATTCTGCCATTTCAGAATTTTTAAGGTAGCATTCAATTTTATGTCCTTGGCGGGTTTTCTGCTTTTAGACATCGAAGCTAAAAGAAACTATGCGAAACCACGACGTGTAAAAGAAAATGTAAATCATTACAAATAAAGATTTAAATAAATAAGAATAATCTCAATTCTCAATTTTGAGAAATTAAGAAACAGTATAGACTCAATATCCCATTACTTGCTTTTGATTTCAAAAAATACTTTTGATAATGTAAAATATTATTACTTACCGAAAAATAATGAACTAAGAATAAATTTGAAAAGAGAAACTGCGAATGAAATTATACGAATAGCTATTTCAAACTCAAACCAAATAGTGTCATTATTGATAACTTCAATAAGATTAAAGGTGCATTTGATTGTAGAGTTTTGATACAAAAAAAGGTACTTGATTACAAGTATTCAAAGGGCATTGACGAGTAAATTATCTTTATGGTTCACAAAATATTAATAAGCAATGGGGAAAAATTCAAGCCAACGAGTAAACGTAAAAAAACCTCATAATTTTGCTTTCAAATCTGCGACAGACAATTGTTCTTTTCAACTAAACACGGGACCGAAAGCAATAGTAATTTCAAAGCAAACAGTAGTTATTACGAAAGAAAATAAATGAAAATATGGCTGTTAGTAATGGAAGTCATATTATTAAATGTCGTATCAATTGCATTATACAAAACACCAAAAGTAAAAATGCCTCGATTTTCAAACTCTCAGCCCCTTAGATTTCTTCTCACCAAAGTCTTTCTTAGGCAACAATGATTTTTTCATTTTGGTGACTGAAATATCTTTTACCTCTAAAATAGTTTCATCCGTCACCTCATGCTGCTTCATCTGGTTCTCCTGAATTTTAATTGAAATTTCCCGTTCCAATTTTGAAGCATCTTTTTTAAACTGCGCCAATTCATTTTCTTTTTCAAATGGCTTTACAACCAACTGCTGAAGCATCGGGATATTTTGCTCCAACTCCTGCAGATTCTTTTCATACTTTTCTTTTAAAGCATCTACCCGGTCAATAGCATTTATGAAATATCTGGCTGCAATTCTGTGAATATCAATATTGATATGGCCCTGGTTCCATAAATATTTTATATCGCTTTCTTTACTCTCAACAAAGAGGATATTTTTATAGTGGTACTCAAACATTCCTTTGTCATCGTAGGTTTCCCTTTGTCGTCTTACAAATAATTCAA
>JAYSXR010000262.1:0-3328 GCA_043717145.1 Chitinophagaceae bacterium
TTTACAATGGTTTGGAATTGTTTGTGGGAAATTAACCCAATAATCTGGGAGAAGATATATTTGCCTTGGTTCATAATAATTGGAAATCAACAAGTTATACTTTTTTTGATTTTCAAAAATTCAAATCGTTTCCAAGCCAAAATCTACGCAAACTCAATATTGACAATACTTTCAAAGAACTAATGATTTCAACAACGCAACGCTAATGACTTATTAATTATATTTAAAAATACGAACAAGCTGCCCTTTAAGGTTTTAAACATTAATACTAACTTAAGCAACAACACTTTTGATGTATTTATAAAGTATTTAAATTGATTATTTTATTATCCCTATACATAACCAGTATTTTAAGCACGACATGTGAAAGTGGAGCAACGCCGCTCCATTTGTTATATGGTATTTACATAAAAACAACACCCGCAAAATGTAAATCATAAAACAAGTCGCAGTGAAGGGCTTTAGAAATTCAACAGTAAAGCATTACCATCGTTTACCCCCAGTAATATTTTATGATCGCTAAGCAACGCTGCACTTCTTATATTTTCACGTATTTTAAGCCCGCTAACCGGCTGTGGTACATATTTAAAATTCCCTTTTCCATCTCCTTCAAGTACAACACCATGATTGGCAGAATAACGGCCAAACTTTATTCTTGTCCAGGTATTATTGCCCGTTAATAAAATATCTTTTTTATTATCGCCATTAAAATCTGTTATTACAGAACTGTAAACAGGAGAAAACTGTGCTTCTGCAGGCAACTTGTGCAGTACAAATTGGTTCCCTTTATTTTCAAGGTAAACAGTTTCCATTAAAGAAGCATTGAGTGTACGGGCATCAGCCATTTGTTCCTTTGTAAAAAGATCGTTTACCGTAGCAACAGAATAGCTAGAATAACTAAGGAATTTTTTATTTACAAAAGGAATCTGTTCTGCCAGGTCATCTCTTGAAAAGGCAGGATAGCAGGTACCCTGAATAAAATAACATAAGATAGGATCAACAGAACCGTTTTTATCAAAGTCTGCATACAGCTCTGAGATGGGCTCGCCAGCCCCAACATGATACTGTGTATTGGTTCCCGCATTTCCTATCACGAGGTCCTCATCACCATCATCATCCATGTCTGCAATACTTATATTATTCCACCAGCCACTGCTTTCAAAATGTATATATGCTGCGGAAGCATCTTTTAATTTTCCATCAGTACTTAGGAATACTTTGACAGGCATCCATTCACCAACAACTACCAGGTCTTTTTTCTTATCATTATTCAAATCTATCCAAACTGCATCTGTTACCATACCCAGTGTATCAAAAGCAGGTGCAATCAATTTTGTATCATCTTTAAAATCACCCTTGCCATCATTGATTAATATCTTTGATGGTGCAGCCAGCGGGTACTTTCCGGGTACTAGTCTGCCACCTACAAAAAGATCCAGGTCGCCATCACCATCTATATCGCCTGGTTTTACACAGCCTTTGCTAAACAGCATGGGCGGCAGTGGCTTCTCTGCAAAATTTCCTTTCCCATCATTGATGTACAATTTATCCTGAAATGCAGGATCATTCTCTTTGTATTCGTACCCGCCGTGGGCTGCATATAAATCCATATCCCCATCTCCATCCGCATCAAAAAAAATGGCTGATGTTATTTCACTTACTGAATCTTTTGCAAAAGTATTTACAGAAGACAATACAAAACGGCCATCTGCTTTTTGCAGGAATAATTTTGACATCGTGCCTTTGCCATTGCCCAAAAAAACATCTTTAAGGCCATCATTATTTACATCCGCAACAGCCAAGCCAGGTCCTTGTCTTGAGAGGTATGAGGGCAATAAACCCTGAACAGAAAAATCATTGAATTCATTTTCTGTATGTTTAATTTCCGCAACCTTAGTGGTAGTAAATATAGGTGTACTCTCGGCTGGTGGCCCTTGCCACTTTACTTTGGCATCGAATAATTTTAAAATAACTGTTTGGTTAGATTTTAAAATGGTAAGTTTTTGCATTTGATCATTTGGCCAGATAATTATCAGTGAATCAATCATGGTATGATTGCCCAATCCAAAATTCAATACCGCATCAACCGATGATTGAAAGCCACGGACTGGCATTTGTTCCTGATAAAAAATAGTGTCTCTGGCATACACAGTTACTTTTGCTCCGATACCCCTTTCATTTTTAGCATCTCCTTTTAATATAACTTTTATAAAATTATTGGTTGATAATAATTCACTATTATTTTTAAAGATAGCGGCATACTCATTGGTGTTGTTTACTACCAGATCCATATCGCCATCATTATCCAGATCGGCGTACGCTGCACCTGCGGAAACTGATTTTTTATCAAGCCCCCATTCGGTTGTCATTTTCTGAAATTTATTATCTCCTTTATTTTGAAAAATATAATTGCCTATTTCGATGGTGGGCATTTTGTCAATAAAATTATTAACAGCAAGTTCTTTAGATTCCTGCCGGGCTTTGATGGTTTCATCCATGGTAAATTTTAAAAAATCTAGGTCACTGTAATCCTTCACATAACCGTTTGTTACAAACAGATCTTTGTTGCCATCATTATCATAATCGGCAAACAATGCAGCCCAGCTCCAGTCTGTGTTGGAGATGCCGGCAAACTGACCGATTTCGCTGAAGGTGCCATCGCCATTGTTTTTATGCAGCATGTTGCGGCTGAACTGATAATAAAAACCTTTGCGAAAAAACAACTGCATTTTATTAAAATTTTCGCTGCCGTTGTGCATTTTTTGCAAGCGATTATCTTCCGGAAGCATGTCCATTGTGGTAAGATCCGTAAGACCATCGTTATTAAAATCTGCAAAATCAGATCCCATAGAAAACATGGAAATCTCATCCATGCAATCGTTTAGCTTGTCTGTAAATGTGCCATCTTTATTATTCATAAAAAGATAATCGGGCTCATTAAAATCGTTGGAAATATAAATATCTGGCCAGCCATCTTTATTAATATCAGATATAGCCAAGCCTAAACCGAAAGTGAGTACGTTAGAAGTAATACCAGCCTTTTCACTAACGTCTGAAAAATGCCCGTTGTCATTGCGGAATAATTTGCTGGCATAATCCGGATTTTTTTGTTTGCGCATTTCCGGATTTTCCTGTGTACCTGTGGTATATTTTTGTAGAGAGTGATTGATGAGTATCATATCCAGATCGCCATCTTTATCATAATCAAAAAAAGAAGCCTGGGTTGAATAACCTTCGTCTGCCAAACCGTATTCTCCTGCCTTCTCGGTAAAACTTAAATTTCCGTTATTGATGAAGAGTAAATTCCGCCGACGTGCAGGGTCAATAT
>JAYSXR010000263.1:0-3320 GCA_043717145.1 Chitinophagaceae bacterium
ATCCGGTATTGTATAGAAATTATGGGATCTAAAACAGACCCATCTGTGCCTGATAAAGATTCAGACGCCTGCATCACACGTGGCCCACTTAGATTATTACCCCGACCAATAAAAAGATCACGGTCGGTTTCGTAAGAGATATTTATTACTTCCGCATCACGAACTTTCATTAAGTGAAACATCCATGGAGTTTTTTCTTCAACAGAGCGGGGTCTGCGGGTACACAAAATCGCATGGCGCTGTTCAATAATTTCCGTCTGTACAAATAAATTACTGAATGCCGGATGTGCTTCATCTGCTGCAGGAGTTGAAAGCACTACTTCAGCATAAGTTGTAATTTCCAGTATTCTTTTTTTGCGGGAACGGTTGGTTATATGAACTCTCCTTAATTCAATATCATCTTCGGGCGATACAACAATTTCTGTATGCGTTTCCAAAGAAAAATCTCGGCGCCGAAACTCTGCCCGACCTTCAGAAAAAATAGCTTCGTAATTTTCTCCCTGCTGCTGGGTTGGTTGGAATGCAGCAGACCAGAACAGGTTACTCTCCGCATCCTTTATGTAACAGAAGCTGCCCCAATTGTCGCTTGTAATATCTTCTCGCCAGCGGGTTACGGCCAGATTTTTCCAGCGGCTGTAACCGCCACCGGCATTAGTAATCATTACATGATACCTGCCATTGGATAATAACTGTATCTCCGGAATAATTGTATTAGGCGTATTTATAACTCTAACAGATTGATCGCTGCCTGAAACAATACTTGTATCTCCTGCATGAACGCTTGGAGCATAAAATGTACTTATCCTCGGTATTCTTTCCTGCAATAATAACAGGGCAGATTTTAAATGAATTTCAGACTCGAACCTTTGCTGCATGGGTTTGTTATGGAGCAGATAAGAAATTGAAAGGAAAGACATGCCCTGGTGGTGAGCCATAAATGATTTTACTATTGCTCGTTTTTGTTTTTTTAGCAAGCGAGAATCTGTGAAATCTATTGCTTCGTAAAAGCCGTAATCTGTTTCATAACCATCTTCTTTTAAAACCCGCAGGTTTTTATAAGCTTCTCTTGGTGCTACCATCAAAGCCATAACAGTTGAATAGGGAGATATAACCAAATCTTCACCCAAACCACGTTTAAACCCTATACCGGGAACACCAAAAGATTTGTATTGATAGTTAGATTGGGCATCAACCATGTTATACCCAGATTCAGATATGCCCCATGGTATTCCGTGTAATTTGCCATATTCTATATGCTTATGAATAACAGCTTTATTGGTTTGATCCAATAATGTATTTCCGTAACCGGGCATTACTAACAGTGGCATCAGGTATTCAAACATAGAACCACCCCAGGAAAGCAGCACCGGTTTATTACCCTGGTTAGTAAGTTTTCTACCTAAGGCAAACCAGCTTTCCTGAGGTAATTTGCCCATGGCTATTCCTATATAAGTTGTTAGTCTTGCTTCGGAAGCCAGCAGGTCATAAAACCCGGGATCTCTCCTGTGTTCATCTGCATTATACCCAATAGCCAATAAATTCTGTGATTTATCAAAGAGAAAATCATACTCCATATTTGCAAGATTCATACAAGCGGCAACAAGCTGTTCAATAGTAAGCATTACTTCCTTAGCACGTCTGGATGATTCTGTAACGGATGTTCTGAAAGCAGTAAGCCATTCATTTTCTTCCTGTATATTATCTTCTGTGTAAAAGCTTATTATCTTCTGTAGTAAAAGCTGTTCTATTAGAGTGATCTGCTTTAAAGTAGGTACAGCCGGTAATTGGCGGATGAGGCTTTCAAATTTTACAGGTGCTGTTGAATATAACAACCATGGAACCAGTGACCGGATATTTTTTTTCTGTTCTGCTAATTGCATCAACACTTTTTGTACCCAGATGCCGGCCTGTTCGTCAGGATCAAGGTCAAGAAGAATCTTTATGAATAATGTTTCAAGTTGTTCTGTGTAATCTTTTATCTCGCCCACTGTATTTAACTGAGGGTATTTTTCTTCAATGTCCACCCGAAGTTTTACCAGGGTTTCCTTTTGATCAATATATCCTGCGAGAATACTGATGGTATCACACAATCCTTTAAAAAAACTTTGAGAAACTATTTTATTATCAACAATGTTTATAAGGCCCTGCTTTAAAGTCAGCAGATGGCCTGCAAGATTTCCACTGTCAACTGTAGAAACATATCTTGGGTATAAGGGTGCCAAAGAACCTGTATCGTACCAGTTGTAAAAATGCCCACGATACCGTTGCATTTGCTGCATTGTACTTATCGTGTTGCCTGTACGTTCTATAAACTGCAACAATGTTATATACCCGAAATCATATGCTGTAAAATTGGATAATAACAATAATCCTATATTGGTCGGAGAAGTTCGCCGGGCAAGCCTTTCAACAGGTTCTGCCTGGTAATTATCTGGCGGCAACCAGTTGTCTTCCGGGGTAACATATTTTTCAAAAAAGTTCCAGATTTTCCGGGCCAGCATGCCCAGATAATTTTTTTGTTCTATGGAAATTATATTTTCCTCAGGGGGTAAAGGAAGGCTTATTGCATGAGCAATAAAAGGAGCCATCATCCAGAATGTAAGAAAAGGCAATGCAATGAGGACAACATTTGGATTGTAAATAGTTAACCAGAAATATACAAGAAAAGCAAACACCGGTTCAAACCACATAGTAATAAACGACTTTAAAATACTGTTTTGCCTAAGCTGCCTGCTACTGAATATATTCCACTGCAGCAATTTTTTTCGTGAAATGACCATCCTCCAAAAAGTGCGTACAATTGCATCAACACCGGAATAAACTTCATACGGTAAAAAAATAAGCTCCAACAACTGCTGGTTAATATTGTTAAATGCAGAGCGGGTTGTATAAGCAATATGCTGTTTAAAAACAACGTCAGCCGGTTTCCTTATCAGTTCCCGAAAAGCGTTAACTATCGCCGGTAAAATAATAATCATTGTAACTGCGAGGGTCCAGAACCACGCAGCAGATGACAGAGCCCACCCGAATAACAATAGCAGTAAAAGACAAACCGGTACAAGGCTGCGCCTAAGGTTATCAAATATCTTCCACTTTGACAGAGAAGAAAGTGGGTTTTTCCGAAACTTCCCGTCGTAGCCCCGTACAAAAGGTAATACCCAGCCGGCTATCTGCCAATCACCACGTATCCAACGGTGACGACGCTGCATATCTGTGTCGTATCGCAATGGATATTCTTCAAAAAGCTGTACATCAGTAATCAGACCGGCGCCTGCATAGCAACCTTCCAAAAGGTCATGGCTCAAAATGCGGTTTTCAGG
>JAYSXR010000264.1:0-9801 GCA_043717145.1 Chitinophagaceae bacterium
AAAGAAGAGGATCTGATCTTGTACCTATACCAAGATTGTTCCCCTAAAATGGCCGCAGCCATTGAAGAGGCTGTAAGCATTGATCTGGAACTGAAAGACCATTTGCAGGTTTTGCGCCGTACCATAGGGCAATTGGACAAGCGAAAGCTTACATCTCCTTCTAAACAATCTATCAAAGCTATTTTGAAGCATGCCGGCGGTGCATTCGATAAAAAATAGTTAGACTTTGTGTTACTGAAAACCTCAAAAAAATCCCACCCACTAACAGAATTTCGAATAAATTTATCTTTACTAAAACCAACGCAATGAAATCTGCATTCACTAACGTATTGTGTTTAGTTCTCGGCGTTATGGCTTCTTTCAGCGTAACAGCACAATCCGCCGGGAAAGTACACGAAACACGGATGGTTAAAAGCACGATAATGGGTAAAGATGTCCGCTACTCGGTTTACCTGCCCGCTGATTACGAAACTTCTGAAAGGAAATACCCGATAGTCTATCTTTTGCATGGATACACGGATGATAATACCGGCTGGCTGCAGTTTGGTGAGATTAACCGGTATGCCGATAAAGCGATCGCCGATGGAACAATCCCGCCCATGATTATAGTAATGCCTAATGGTGATTCAAGCTGGTATATTAATTCGTATGATGGTGCGGAAAAATATGAAGATTTTTTTGTGAAGGAATTCATGCCGTATATCGAAAAAAATTATCACATCAAAGCAGAGAAAAAATATAGAGGTATTGCGGGGTTATCTATGGGTGGGTATGGCACACTCATCTATGCTTTAAAATACCCGGAACTGTTTGCCGCCGCCGCCCCGCTTAGTGCTGCTGTGTTTGATGATGATGCAGTTGTAAGCTCACCGGAAAGCAACTGGACAACAACATTCGGCCAGTTATACGGCCGCGACCTGAAAGGGAAAGACAGGTTAAGTAAAAACTGGTATGATAATTCGATTCTTAAAATAGTTGAGGTAAAATCTGCGGATAACCTGAAAAAAGTGCGTTACTGGATTGATTGCGGGGATGATGATTTTTTAACGAAAGGCAATTGCCTATTGCATATTGCCCTCTCTGAAAAAAGAGTACCGCACGAGTACCGTGTTCGCGATGGCGCACATAACTGGACGTATTGGCGTACCGGTATTACTGATGCTTTAAAATTTATCGGAGATAGTTTTCACCAGTATTAATTGTAAGGAATAACGGATAGTGGATTTTTTTGAAATACCTGGTTTTATAAGGTAAGCGCAAAGGCACATATAGAATCTGTTTTTTCTATTTTACTGACTAATGTGCTCATGTGTTTCAAAAAATAAATTAAAGCAACAGTTTAGAATGACCAAGAAACAGCGTTACGATTTTGTGCTAGATTATTTTCAAAAGAATGTGCCAGATGCTGAAACAGAATTGTTGTACGATAACCCATACCAATTATTAGTAGCAGTTATCCTTTCTGCCCAATGCACCGATAAACGGGTAAACCTTACCACACCTGCCATCTTCGCGAAATATCCGGTTCCTGAGAAAATGGCGAAGGCAACCATTGCAGAACTATTTCCTTTAATCAGAAGTATTTCTTACCCTAATAATAAAACCAAACACCTGATCGGGATGGCCAATATGCTGCTCGATAAATTCGGCGGCGAAGTACCGATGACGGTTGAGGAGTTAGTGCAGCTGCCCGGTGTAGGCCGCAAAACTGCAAACGTAATTACCAGTGTGGTTGATCAGCAACCCAACATGGCCGTTGATACACACGTATTCAGGGTGAGTAAACGGATTGGATTGGTGAGTCAAAAAGCATCTACGCCTTTGGCGGTTGAAAAAGAATTGATCAAACATATTCCGCAAGCGTTGGTGCATAAAGCACATCACTGGCTTATACTGCATGGCAGGTATGTTTGTTTAGCCCGTAACCCGAAATGTGCAATCTGTGTATTGAAAGAATGGTGCAATTATTATAGTAAAATTGTGAGTAGCGAGTAGTTAGTTGTTTGTATTTACGTACTACTCACTACTTTTTCCCTTTCACCAAACTATACGAATCATCAATAAATCCCTGTAATTGTTTATTGCCTAAACTTCCATCTACGATGATGGTATTCCAATGTTTTTTATTCATATGAAAACCGGGGAGAATGCTGTGTGGGTATTCTTCACGAAGTTCAACGGCTTTATCAGGATCGCATTTTACATTGAATTGTAAAGGATGAGTGTTGAGCCCGGTAAGTAAAAACACTTTGGTGTTTACTTTGAATACCAAAGTGTCGGGGCCGAAAGGAAGTGTTTCTTCGGTATCGGGTTTAGATAAGCAGTATTCTCTAAGCTGTTCAATATTCATATGGCCGACTTAAAAAAACCTGCCGTTTTACAAGCAGGTCTTTATCGAAAAATTACATCATTTTCTTAATCACATCTACCAACTCACCCTTCGTAATAGGAATACCCATTACTTTATTATAAGGTTTCGCATCTACCAAATATTGATCACGAATAATCTTGACCAATTGCCCGTTATTTATTTCAGGTATCAATACATGTTCAAAATTTTTGATGATCTCACCCAGGTTTCTCGGGAATGGACGTAAGTAACGGATGTGCGCATGACTCACGGCATGGCCGTCGGCCTGCAATTGCAATACGGCACTTTTAATGGCACCATAAGTTGAACCCCATCCGATAACCAATACTTTTCCTTTTTCGGGGCCACTGTCTATTGTTTGTAAAGGGATATAATCTGCGATCTTATCAACCTTTGCCTGCCTGATATTTACCATGTGCTGGTGGTTCTCCGGCTCGTAGTTGATATTACCGGTTACATCCTGTTTTTCCAATCCACCAATACGGTGCTCCAATCCCGGTGTTCCCGGAATGGCCCATGGACGGGCTAATTTTTTGTCGCGGCGGTAAGGCTCGAACTTTGGTTCATCATCATCCAATTCCTGTTTAAAATTAACGGTAATAGGTTGCAGGTCTGCCGAAGTAGGAAATTTCCAGGGTTCTGCACCATTAGCAATATATCCATCACTCAATAAAATAACCGGAGTCATGTGTTGTACAGAAATACGGGCTGCTTCATACGCCACATCAAAACAATCGCTTGGAGTAGAAGAGGCAATAATGGGCATGGGGCATTCGCCATTCCTGCCATGGTAGGCCTGCATCAGGTCGCTCTGTTCTGTCTTGGTAGGCAGACCGGTTGAGGGCCCGCCACGCTGTATATTGATGATGAGTAAAGGTATTTCCAACATCACCGCTAATCCCATGGCTTCTGTTTTTAAAGCCATACCGGGTCCGGAAGTGGCTGTTACACCCAATGATCCGCCATAACTCGCACCGATGGCTGCCGCAATAGCGGCGATCTCATCTTCTGCCTGGAAAGTTTTTACACCAAAACTTTTGTATTTGCTCAGTTCATGTAAAATATCGGAGGCAGGTGTTATAGGATAAGCGCCGAGGAAAATAGGCAGGTTACTTTTTTCAGAAGCGGCGATCAATCCCATAGCCAAAGCCTGGTTACCCATAATACTACGGTACAGGCCTGGGTTCATTTTGGCCTTCTCTACTTTATACCTGGTAGTAAAAGTTTCTGTGGTATCGCCATAATTATAACCCGACTGCAATACTTTTATATTACTCTGCAGGATGATCTCTTTTTTACCGAATTTTTCTTTCAGGAACTCGATTGTATTGTCGAGGCTGCGGTTATACATCCAGTAGATATAACCCAGTACAAACATATTCTTGGCACGGTCGCGTTCTTTGTTACCCAGTTCTGTAAAGTCTTTCAGCGATTCACGGGTGAGTTTGGTTACATCTATCTTGATCACTTCATAGCTGTCAAGGCTGCCATCTTCCAATGGGTTAATACCATCGGCATAATTGGCTAAGCGCAGGTTCCTTGCATCAAAACCTTCAATATTTACGATGATCTTGCCACCCGGTTTAATGGCATTGAGGTTTACTTTTAAGGCTGCCGCATTCATGGCTACCAGCACATCTGCAATATCTCCCGGTGTGAAAACCTTATTGGAAGAGAAATGCAACTGGAAACCACTTACACCCGGCAGGGTGCCTATTGGTGCCCGGATTTCTGCCGGAAAATCGGGAAAGGTTGCCAGGTCAATACCCAGCATGGCCGTGTTATTGGTGAACTGTTGTCCGGTCAATTGCATCCCATCGCCGCTATCACCTGCAAATTTGATCACTACGTCCTGTAAAAGTTCTTCTTTAGTATTCATCGAAAAGTTAGTTGTGTTGCGAAGGTAATATAACAGCAGCATCCTAAATACGCATTTTTTTGGTTGTTAAAAACAGGGGATTTTTATTGAAAAATACCGGGATTCAATACCGGGTATACCTAATAGCTATATTTACCTGAAATTGCATTACTTACCATGACAGGTGAAAAAACAAAGTATATGTTTGGAGGTATATGGATAATGATCTATGGTTGTTTGATAAGCTGTAGTACCGCTCCCGTGACAGGAAAAGTGCCGAATGATTCAACAAAAACCCTTGCTACACATCTGCAGCAGACGATTGATAAGTTTGCCCGCCAGTCCTTTGTTTATGACAGCACCAAAAAATACGTTTACCTCAGTTTCGATGATGGCCCGCAACCCGGCACCATGGTTTGCTATAATCTTTGCCGGCAGGAGGGGATAAAAGCAACTTTTTTCATGGTGGGCCTGCATACCGCCCGAAAAAGTGATGGTAAAAAGATGGTGGCCATGATCAGGGAAAGTTACCCGCAGATACTGCTGGCCAACCACAGCTATACCCATGCAAATGATAAGTATCATTTTTTTTACGAACACCCTTTAATGGCAGAACAGGATTTTTACAAAGCCCAGGATTCTTTGCATGTGCCATACAAGATAGTACGTTTACCCGGAAACAGTGCTTGGGCGAGAGAGGGTGAGATAAAAGCCTCCGGTTTGGTAAGGCCTGTAACCCGGTTATTGGATAGTGCCGGATATAATGTAATTGGATGGGATGTGGAATGGAATTTTAACCATAAAAATGCACGCCCTATTCAATCACCCCAGAAATTGGCTAACCAGGTGGATAGTGCATTTGCCAAAAACAAGACACATACAATAAATCACCTGGTGATATTAAGTCACGACAGGATGTTTCAACGCCCCGAAGATGCAGATTCGCTGGCTAAATTTATCCGTCTGCTAAAACAAAACCCCAATTTTGTTTTGGAAACCATAGATCATTACCCGGGGTTGAAGAAACTGGATAGACCCTAGGTGAATAGTGAGTTGTGAGTGCTGGGTATGCGAAAATAGCAATCCCGTCCAACAATTACGCTTCCCAATCTGGCGGTGCCCTAACTTTAGTATTTTATTAAACAGCCCGTCAATAAAACCACTATTAGAATTCCTATATTTGTATTTACTAAATTTTACACAATGGCAATTTTTAAATCAGGTAATCCAACGTTAACACAAAAAATGTTTGATAAGAGCCTTAGCATTGATGCGGATATGCAGGGCACGATGAGTGTGCGGGGTACGATTAATAAGTTTGGTTTTTTAATGTTGATGATCATTGCAGGTGCTGCGTATAACTGGCACATGTTTGAAGAGGCCAAACAGTCAACTGTTACCACTTTGATGATGGTTGGCATTTTTGGTGGATTGATTACTGCCATCGCAATTAGTTTCAAACCCAATTGGGCTAGTTACCTGGCCCCTTTATATGCGCTGCTCGAAGGTTTATTCATCGGCGGTATTTCTGCTATATTGAATGCTGCTTTTGCAAAACAATATCCCGGACTTATCATGCAGGCCGTAGGATTAACGTTTGGCGTGGCTATTGCCATGTTCCTGTTGTATAATTTCCGTATCATTAAAGCAACAGAGAGGTTCAAGTCAGTAATTTTTACGGCAACCTTAGGCATTGGTATATTTTACCTGCTTACCATGGTATTGCGTTTGTTTGGTGTGAATGTAAGTTTCATGACCGACAGCAGTTTATTAAGTATCGGTATCAGCCTCTTTATTGTGGCCATTGCTGCCTTGAACCTGATACTTGATTTTGATATGATAGAGCAAGGTGCAGAAAGGGGTGCCCCTAAATTCATGGAATGGTATGGAGCCTTTGGTTTACTGGTAACACTGGTTTGGCTGTATCTTGAAATATTGCGTTTATTGAGCAAATTGAACAGCAGAAATTAAGATCTGTCATAAAAATATACAAAACCATCCCGTCAAAAACCGGATGGTTTTTTTATATGTATCAATTTTACAGCAAGTTAAATACGAGTAACTTAGATATTCGTGAACCGTCAGATGTGAATCGTCAGTAAGTCAAGGTCCTGTATTTATTAACGTCTGATTATTCACGAATCACAAATCAGCACCAGTGTAAATTTAATACAGCAGTAGTTATAAAAACATTCACAATGGACTTCAACCGCCAGCATTTTACGAACGAAGAATTGGTGTATGTGTACCGCAACCTGCTCCTGCCCAGAATGATTGAAGAGAAAATGCTGGTATTGTTACGGCAAGGCAAAATCAGTAAATGGTTTAGCGGTATTGGGCAGGAAGCCGTTTCTGTGGGCTGCACATTGGCACTGCAGCACGATGAATGGATTATGCCTTTGCACAGAAATTTGGGGGTGTTTACGTCTAGACAAATACCACTGCATAAATTATTTATGCAGTGGCAGGGTAATAAGGAAGGCTTCAGCAAAGGCAGGGAAAGGAGTTTTCATTTTGGCAGTAAGCCACATTATATCTGTGGTATGATCTCGCACCTTGGCCCCCAACTGGCTATTGCAGATGGTGTGGCACTAGCCTACAAGCTAAGGAAAGAAAAAAAAGTATCGCTTGCTTTCAGTGGTGATGGCGGCACCAGTGAAGGCGATTTTCATGAAGCATTGAATGTGGCTGCAGTTTGGGACCTGCCGGTAATTTTTGTGATAGAAAATAACGGTTACGGATTAAGCACCCCGGTTAACGAACAATACCGCTGCGAAAGCTTAGTTGATAAAGCGAAAGGTTACGGCATGGAAGGCATACGCATTGATGGCAATAATGTTTTGTCGGTTTATGAAACAATACGTGGTGTTCGCGATTATTGTATCAACAACCAAAAACCCTACCTGATTGAGTGTATGACATTTCGCATGCGCGGCCATGAAGAAGCCAGCGGAACGAAATATGTACCCAAAAAAATGTTTGATGAATGGGGAAGAAAAGACCCCATCAAAAATTTTGAAAAGTTTCTCCTCTCAGAAAATGCGGTTACAGAAATGCAGGTGGCAGATATACGCAATGAATTCAAAGCATATATTGATGAAGAATTAAAACTCGCAGCCGAAGTAGATGCGTTGGTACCGGATAGGGAAGAGGAGTTGAGGGATGTGTATGCAAGGAAGTCGTCAGTCATCAGTTGTCAGTCGTCAGTAAATATTATCAATACGCACAACTCACAACTCACAACTCCCAAAATAAGGCTCGTTGATGCCATTCAATCTGCCCTCCGCCAGAGCATGCAACACCACCCCAACCTCATGATTATGGGCCAGGATATTGCTGAATATGGAGGTGCATTTAAAATAACGGAGGGTTTTGTAGAAGAGTTTGGTAAAGAACGTGTTCGCAATACACCCCTTTGTGAAAGTGCCATTGTGGGTGCTGCACTGGGGTTGAGTTTGGAAGGATATAAAAGTGTGATGGAAATGCAGTTTGCCGATTTTGTAACGGTGGGTTTTAACCAGATAGTAAATAATTTAGCCAAGATCCAGTATCGTTGGGGACAAAATGCAGATGTGGTAATACGCATGCCAACAGGCGGTGGCGTAGGTGCTGGCCCCTTTCATTCGCAAAGCAATGAGGCATGGTTTACACATGTGCCGGGATTGAAAGTAGTCTATCCCGCAACACCACATGATGCTAAGGGTTTATTGATCGCTGCCATCAATGATCCCAATCCTGTTTTATTTTTTGAACACAAAGCTTTGTACAGAAGTATCAGCGGGCAGGTTCCTGAAGAATATTATGAGGTGGAGATTGGCAAGGCCCGATTAGTAAAGGAAGGAGATGATATTACGGTGATTACGTATGGTGCCGGTGTGCTTTGGGCCGTTGAATACCAGGAACAACATCCCAAAACATCTTTGCATATACTTGACCTGAGAACCCTATTGCCATTGGATTATACAGCCATTAAGGAAGCCGTTACCCAAACAGGAAAAGTATTGTTATTGCATGAGGATACATTGATTGGGGGCCTGGGTGGCGAGATCAGTGCATGGATCAGTGAGCATTGTTTTGAATTACTTGATGCGCCTGTTTTGCGTTGTGCTTCAATGGATACACCCATACCCTTTAATATGGAGCTGGAGAAAAATTTTATGGCAAAAAGCAGGTTAGGGGAGTATGTACACAAATTGATGAAATATTAATTTCGTATTATGCCAAATCTCTACATCATTGGAGGTTGTAATGGAGCAGAAAAACAACAGTAGCATATAATTTATTGCCTGAAGTTTTTCAAACAGTTGAGTTTGAAGTATATAATAAAATCATGAAGACCTGAGTGGGAAAATAAAAATTGCTTTAGATAAGGCAATCAAAAAGGTAGTAGAAGAAACCAAGGCAAAAAATAGCTATTTTGTTTTTTCAGATAAGAATGGGGTTATCAAAAAGATACCAGCTAAAGACTTATAAATTTCTATGCAACTGGATAACAAAAAGAAAAGAGGATTTTTCAAAAAGAAAAACCCTCTTTTCTTTTAATAAGAATTGGTTCCTTATGATTTAGGCCTGTGGTACCTGATTGGTGGCGCCGGTTCTTTCTTTAATTGTATGCCTTGTGTAGGTAATAATTTTAAGGCTTCCTGAACAGCTTTTTCCAATTGCGGGTCCCTGCCTTCAATGATGGCTTTAGGATCCTGTGAAACTTCCACATCGGGCGATACGCCTGTTCCCTCTACAGCCCATTCACCGTCGGTATCAAAGAACCCGCCTCGTGGGGCTACCATGTGCCCGCCGTCAATAAAATCGGGTGTATCCCATGTGCCAACCAGTCCGCCCCAGGTGCGGGTACCTACTAATGGCCCTACTTTCAGTTTCTTAAACATATATGGTAAGAGGTCGCCACCGGAACCTGCATTCTCATTAATGATCATCACTTTTGGCCCCCAGATACCGGCCATTGGTGTGGTAGAAACTTTATGTCCCTTTACACGGTTATTAAAATAGCCCAGTAGTTTGCGGCTCATAATATCTATCATATAATCTGCGGCTGATCCGCCACCATTATTTCTTTCATCTATCACCGCTCCTTTTTTATCCTGCTGTGCAAAATAATATCGGTTGAAATAAGTGTAGCCGGGATTGCCGGTATTAGGCACATACACATAGGCGAGTTTACCTCCGGATAATTCTTCTACTTTCCGCCTGTTAGATTCTACCCAGTTACGCGAACGCAAAGCGGTTTCACTGGCAACCGGAATAACGGTAAGTGTTTTGGCGCCTTCTAAACTGGGTTTGCTGTTAACACGTATTTTGATCTGACGGTTGGCCGTTCCTTCAAACAAACTATACAGATTCATAGCAGCAGTTAGCGGCTTTCCATCTACTTCCAATAAATAATCCCCTTCTTTTACATCAATACCTGGGCCACTTAAGGGGGAACGTAATTCAGGGTTCCAGTTTTCGCCAGTATAGATTTTTTTGATAGTGAAGAAACCGTTGTTCACTGCATAATCAGCACCCAATAATCCAACAGGTACAAAAGGCACATCCGGAAAATCGCCGCCGGAAG
>JAYSXR010000265.1:0-3262 GCA_043717145.1 Chitinophagaceae bacterium
GCCGAACATTCTACTTTCTCAAAAGTTCCACGGGAAAATTTGAAAGCGTAGGTGCCTGATGCCATTTCTTTGATAACAATACTCATTCTGGAGCCTCCAAAAGGTTTCAATTTATAGTTTTCGTCTTTGGGATTCCAGTTATTGAAATTACCTGAGAGATAGATATCATCCTGTTTGCGGGTTGCCACATCTGTCACGATTAGTCGAACAGCATATTGGGATTCTGCTTTAATTGAACCAAGCAATAAGAAAAGAAAAAAGATTTTTTTCATATGCTGAAATTACCAAATAACGCACAAAGTAGGCGGCCACTAAAGGCCCAGACTGCATAAATGTTTGATAATTTTTGTCGGCTTAGGTTATTGTTTTCTTGCAACAAATAAGAGGAATCAGCACATAAGTTCAATGTATGTGAGATTCGCATTAAATTTTCGAAGAAACAATACTCAATCTAATATCTCAACGTCTTTGGGATATTTATTTTTATTGAAGAGCAGTTTACTATCCACTATACTTGCATTGAGGTTGATATTGGTAATTTTGAGCTCGGTGATATTATTACTTTTGTCAAGTATCCTTGCTTTTGAAAAAGTATTTTTAGCTTTATCAATGAACAGGTTTACTTTCTGAAAGTTTTTGCGGTTGTCAATCGGCTTCATTTCTATTTCATAAAAAGCGCCTTTTGAAGGGAGTAAGTGATAGTTGAAATCTTTATCATATGCACCAGCTAATAATTTCTGTGGGCTAAGTGTTTGGTTACCATCTGCTACAGAAGATTTGGTAATTGTTTTGTCACCATCGAAAGTATAAACATTTAACCCATCGCAAAGAATTTCTGTTTTCCCCTGTTTCAATAAATATTTTTCACCTTTCATTAAAAGATAGAGCGACTTGGTGCCTATAGGTTTTCCTTTACCTGTAAAAGAACTCAGGGTACAATTGGCTGTTATGCCCTTAGCTGATTTTACTTTAGCACCTACTACATCCAATACTTTTTTAGCGGCTGGGTCATTTTGTGAGAAAGCCATGGCTGTAAAACACAACAATGACAGGAAACACGCGTATAGTTTATTCATTAGTATTTTATTAATGGCGCACAAATATAGGTTTTACCATTATCTCAGACTAGTGTGAACCCATTAAGTTTAAAACTCATCGGTTTGAGACTGTTATCAATCGGTAAAAAATTATACCAGTGAATCAAGGAAACCCTGGAGTTCCATCTCAGTTTTGAATAATACCTCACGCGCTTTGCTACCTTGGTTTGGTCCCACTATGCCAGCCGCTTCCAATTGATCCATCAGACGGCCGGCACGGTTGTAGCCTAATTTCATCCTTCTTTGTATGAGTGAGGTTGATCCCATCTGGCTGTTCACGATGAGCCTTGCTGCATCTTCAAATAAGGCATCGCGATCGCCGGCATCGAAATCTTTTCCTTCCAAGTCTTTTTCATCCACATATTCAGGTAAAAGGAATGCCTGCGGGTAGCCGCGCTGATTGCCAATAAATTCACAAACTTTTTCAACTTCCGGTGTATCTACGAACGCACACTGTAACCGGGTAACTTCTCCGTTATAACTTACGAGCATATCCCCTTTTCCAATCAGCTGTTCTGCACCGCCGGTATCTAAAATAGTGCGGCTATCAATTTTACTGGATACTTTGAAAGCAATACGTGCAGGGAAATTAGCTTTAATGGTACCAGTAATAATATTTACCGAAGGCCTTTGTGTAGCAATGATCAGGTGTATACCGATGGCCCGGGCCAACTGCGCCAAACGGGCGATGGGTATTTCTACTTCTTTGCCGGCAGTCATAATGAGATCTGCAAACTCATCTACCACCAACACAATAAAAGGCAGGTATTGGTGGCCTTTTTCGGGATTGAGTTTCCGCGCGGTAAATTTTTCGTTGTATTCTTTGATGTTACGGCAACCCGCTTCTTTTAACAGGTCGTAACGGTTATCCATTTCAATACACAATGCGTTAAGTGTATGGACCACTTTCTTGGTATCTGTAATGATAGATTCTTCTTCGCCGGGTAATTTGGCAAGAAAATGTTTTTCAATTACTCGGTATAAACTTAACTCTACTTTTTTCGGATCTACCAAAACAAACTTCAATTGTGATGGATGTTTTTTATATAATAATGAAACAAGGATCGCATTTAATCCGACCGACTTACCCTGTCCTGTTGCACCGGCCATCAGCAAGTGAGGCATATTGGCTAGGTCAACGATGAAATTTTCGTTATCAATTTTTTTACCGATCGCAATAGGCAGTGAGAATGTATTGCTCTGGAATTTTTCCGAAGCCAGCAGTGTTTTCATGCTCACTACCGATTTACGCACATTGGGCACTTCAATACCGATGGTTCCTTTACCTGGAATGGGTGCGATTATACGGATACCCAATGCTGCGAGGCTTAAAGCAATATCATCTTCCAGGTTTTTGATGCGGCTAATACGCACACCGGGGGCGGGTACAATTTCATAAAGTGTTACGGTTGGCCCCACAGTTGCAGCAATACGTTGAATGGCAATATCATAATTCTTTAAAGTAGCAATGATCTGGTTCTTATTGGTCTCCAGTTCCTGTGGATCGTGAACGATTTTTTCGCTGCCATGTGTTTCCAATAAATCAAGGGATGGATATTTGTAATCTTTTAGGTCAAGCGTTACATCGTATTTAGTACCAAGTTTACCGGGGGCGGCAGCAACGGGAATCTCTTCTTCTATTTCGGGTGTTTCTTTTATTTCTAGTTCGAGGTTGGAAGGTTTATCCGGCGTTAGGGGTTGCGAGTTGCGGATTGTGGATTCTTCAGGCTGAATGGTTTCCATTGTCTCGGTTATCCCCTCTCCTTTTTCTATCACATCAAAATCGTTCATCGGATTGGCAACTGCTTCGGAGGCATGTGGCATGATAACTACTACTCCCTTGCCTTCTTTCTTCATTTTGTTTTGGCTAACGGGTTCCTCGGATTCTATTTCCAACAAGCCACCGGATTGTTCTTCATCCTCATTCCATTCTTTGGTAACAGGCTTTTCATCATCTTCTGTTGATAGCAAATTATTATTGGTAGCGGCCTTTCGTCCGCTGCCGAATTTCCATTCAGGTATTTTAAATGTAGGATTGAATCGCCAGATAAAATAACTAAACCCAGAAAGTACCAATAAGGCACCGGTGCCCATATTGCCAATCCATTTCACAAACCATTGTGTCATTAATTCGCCAACGGCACCGCCCCAGGAAAAATCGCTTC
>JAYSXR010000266.1:0-3253 GCA_043717145.1 Chitinophagaceae bacterium
ATTATCCCAACTGGATATGAAAGGAGTACCGGATTCATGCGGTGTATGGGCACCGTGTTTGAGTTATGATAATGGAACGTTTTACCTGGTTTATTCCAACGTAAAATCTTTTGCCGGTGTTTGGAAGGATACACCGAATTACCTGGTTACTACAAATGATATCAGAGGCGAATGGTCGGACCCTGTTTTTTTAAGTGCCAGTGGTTTTGATGGTAGTTTGTTTCATGATGATAATGGCAGAAAATGGTATCTGAGTATGATCATTGATCACCGTAAAGGAAAAATGTTTGGCGGTGTGATACTGCAGGAATATGATGTTACTGAAAAGAAATTAAAAGAACCGGTTTATCATATTTTCAAAGGTTCGTCTTTAGGTCTTACCGAAGGGCCGCATATTTATAAAAAAGATGGATATTATTATTTAATTACCGCAGAGGGGGGCACTGAATATGGACATGCAGCTACCCTAGCCCGTTCAAAATTTATTACCGGCCCTTATGAGTTAAGTCCGCATCATCCATTTATCAGTTGCCGTGAACATAAAAATTATTATTTGCAAAAGAGTGGACATGCTGATCTGGTGCAAACGAAAAATGGAAACTGGCTAGCTGTTTTTTTAACAGCCAGACCATTAACACCCCGGGGACTATGTATTCTCGGACGGGAAACTTCTATTGAAACCGTGAACTGGCTCGAAAATGAATGGCCTGTATTAGGAAGCGGGGGCTGTGTGCCACGTATTGAGATACCAATAAATGAATTTTCAGTTAATGGTTTTTGTCCGATACCGGAGAAAGATGATTTCGATAACCCCCAACTGAATATTCATTTTCAGTCATTGCGTATTCCTATAACTGACGACTGGGTCTCGTTAAAAGTACGCCCTGGATTTCTTTGCCTGTATGGGCGTGAGTCGCTTAGCTCCATTCATGAACAAAGTATGCTGGCAAGAAGAATTCAGCATTTAAAAATGGAAGCCGCCACTTGTCTTAACTTTTCACCGAATAATTTTCAGCAAATGGCGGGACTGGTTTGTTATTATAACACTGCACATTTTCATTACCTGCATGTAACTGCAAATGATAATGGCAAGCGTTGTTTACAGATCATTACACATGATCACTTCGAACATATTGAAGCGTTTGAGGAACCGTTGTTGTTACCAGATTCTGGATTAGTTTATTTGAAAGCTGCGCTCAATGGAGCGGATATACAATTTTATTATGCACTTAGTGAAAATGAATGGATAAAGGCCGGACCAATAATTGATGCTGGTATCTTATCAGATGATTATGTACGCGAAGGCGGTACCCGTTATCGTCCTGCATTTACCGGAGCATTTGTAGGAGTATGTTGCCAGGATCTTTCAGGTAACAGAATACCTGCTTATTTTGACTTCTTCAGTTATAAAGAATATGAATATGCGTTTCCCTCTTCTATAAAAAAAGAAATAACATGGCAAGAAAATATTGCAAAGTAAGCCGGATGATACCCCTTTTAATAATATTACTATCATGTAATAGCCGATCAGGCGATAGAGTTACAGAAAAATCAACAGATAGTACCCGGCATGAAAAATTTGAACCGGCTTCAGGTAGAGTAATTCTTTTTGCCGGTCAGGAATTAGAATCTATTGGCGGAACTGATAATTATACGGATGGCTATTTTGATCACTTTCCTGCTGCAGGTGGATTTACCCAATATACCGATTTTTCAACCGGCTTTAGTTCGTTTGGTTTTATACATAAAGGACTGGATGGATTAACTACCTTAGACAATTGGGGCGATGGACCTGAGAATATGTCTATCACAGTTGCTGATCCAGATCTGAAAAATTCGTGTTTAGCAATTGGTTTGGATATCAGTCAAGGAAATGATAGTGTAACTGCAACTGGTGGACACGACTCATTAATTTATAGGTTAGGTAGTTGGATAAAAAATCTGGGAAACAGACCTGTTTTTCTCCGCATAGGATATGAGTTTGATGGATTCGACTGGAACCATTATAAAAAAGAGTTTTATATACCTGCATGGAAAAGAATAAGGCATAAGCTAGATTCAATGAGCGTTAATAATGTGGCTTATGTATGGCAATCAAAAGGGGCAGGAGCTAACCGTGAGATCATGGATGCATTTTACCCTGGAGATGATTATGTGGATTGGGTGGCGTATTCATTTTTCACTCCTGCCGATGAACATCATCCTATGATCCAGTTTGCAAGAGATCATCATAAGCCATTATTTATTGCTGAATCAAGTACGGTTTTTCTTGATGGAAATGGAGTTTGTAACCCACTTGATCTTACCAGACAGAAAGATGCAGAATGGGCCTGGAAGGATTGGTTTATTCCATATTTCCGAACTGTAAAAGATAATCCTGATGTGGTAAAAGCGATTCATTATATCAACAGTCCCTGGAAAACCAGGCCTATGTGGAAAGACAATATCTATTTTAAAAATATAGATGCGCGGATCACTAAGAATGATTCGCTAAAAGCATGGTGGTTAAAGGAAACTTCCCAGGAAAGATATTTGAAGGCATCCGATACTTTATTTACCTATCTCTGGAACAAAAAATAATTTCTATGAAACAGTATAAAGAGTATGCTGAGCAATTCTGGAAAGAAGGATACCTGATTTTGGAAAATTTCTTTTCTGAAGAAGTAATGGATAATGCTAATGACATGATATTAAATCATTATGGCATGAACCCCAATTGGGAACACACCGATGAATTCATTACTAAATCAGCCGTGGAAGTAATTCCCTGGTTTCCGTATCGGGAAGGGAATACTGATCTGGATACCATCGATAAAGATGAGCGGATGAATGCCATTACCGATGCCATTTTGAATGATAGCTGGAATAATTTGTATTGTATGGCTATGTTTTCAAAGCAGGGCAGCAAAGGACAGGCATGGCACCAGGATTGTCCGCCAGAAGATAAATTGAAGTATAATCTGAATCGGCTGGTCTATACGCATGACATTACAAATGAAACAGGCGGTGAAATAGTCCTTTATCCTGAATCACACAAGACGGGTGTATTACCTGCAGGTGTTCCCGATGCGGATATTGAAGGACAGATGGTTTATACACCTAAAAAAGGCACATTAATTTTTTTACATGGGCATTGCTGGCACAGAGTGTTACCAGTAAAAGGACCTTACCGGATTTCCTCCAATTTCAGGGTAGTGCCTTTAGGTACACAAGGAGATATTACAGATATATGTGTGTATAGGAATATGCGCTA
>JAYSXR010000267.1:0-3252 GCA_043717145.1 Chitinophagaceae bacterium
ATACGCTTGTCTTCACCTTTACGTTTATACAAAAGCACATAATTCTTATCATCTAAAAAACGGTTGGCAAAGTCAACCAATTCTTTTTTGGTCACTTTACTCATCTCATCTAGCTCGGCTGCATTTTTATCCCAGCCATTTCCTTTGTTTTTGATAAACTGATCCGTCATCTGCACTGCACGACCTGCATTTCTTTCAATAGATTGCAACTGCGATAATTTTGCATTGGCAACGATAGCTTTGATCAGCGATTCGTCAAACTCTCCTTTTTTTATAAGGGCAATCTGTCCCATCAAGAGGTCCTTCGCTTCTTCCAATGTCTGGCCTTGTTTTGGTGAGGCCGTTAATAAAAACAAACCATAATCTTTAAACGCATTACTGCCTGCACCTGCACTCAAAACCTTTTGTTGTTTATTTAGGTTCAGGTCGAGCAGCCCTGCTTTACCATTTGACAAAACCGAGCCGAGTATATCAGCCAGCATGGCATCCCTTGTTCCTGCAGCACTGGTTCTGTAAAGGATGCGCATGTTTTCAGGACTTGGTCCAAATATGTCCTTTACAATCGGCCCTACTAATGGTTGTTCGGGCGCAGTTTTGTATTCGTCAACAGGCTTTGGTTTCAGGTAACCGAACTTATCGTCAATCATTTTGATCATCTTATCCGGATCAATATCGCCCGACATAACAATGGCCATATTATTAGGCACATAATATTTATAATAATACTCACGGATCGCTTTTAGTGAAGGGTTCTTCAGGTGTTCAATAGTACCGATGGTAGTTTGTTGTCCATAATTATGTGTAGGGAAGAGATAATAAAACATCGCCTCCTGCATTTTGCTACCATCATTATCAAGGCCCCGGTTCTTTTCTTCATATACCGCTTCCAGTTCTGTATGAAAAATACGCAGTATAGGATTGCGGAATCTTTCGGCCTGCATGGCAAGAAATTTTTCTGCTGCGTTGGAAGGAATATCCTCCTCGTACACGGTTTCTTCTACAAAAGTATGTGCGTTGCTACCCTGGCCGCCCATGGCTTTCATCATCTTATCGTATTCATTGGCAATGGCGAATTTTGCAGCTTCGCCTGATGCTTTATCAATCTCCTTATAAATCTCTTTCCTTTTTTCAACATCTGTAGTTGTATTGTATTTTTCGTATAAAGCATCAACCTGGTCTAACAAAGGTTTTTCCTTTGCCCAGTCAAGGGTACCAAATTTATCTGTTCCTTTAAAGAGCATGTGTTCCAGGTAATGTGCCAATCCGGTATGGTCTCTCGGGTCTGTATTGCTACCTGCCCTTACCGGGATACGGACCGCTATACGGGGTTCTGTTTTATTAACGGATAAGATAACGGTAAGCCCATTTTGTAAAGTATAAAACCTGGCATGTAACAGGTCATTGGTTACATACTTATAAGTGTAACCGCCCGAAACAGCCTGTTTCCATTCATATTTATTTTGTGCCGATACAGATTGGATACTGACAGCGATCAAAGCAATAAAGAATAATTTCATCAATTTCATAAGCATATTTTTAGGATCGTCAAGATAGAAAAAATATCCTAGCAGTATCGCTTTAGTTTGTTATACCGGGTTTTTACTTATTGAATGGGCCATTTACGCTTATAAACGGTTAAATGGTTAGTTATGAGTGGTAAATAAAACACTCACTACGCACCATTTACATTCTTCCACTTACCTTTGCAGCACCTAATGAATTATATAAATCTGAGATAATGGAATACCGTATTGAAAAAGACACTATGGGTGAAGTGCATGTACCCGCAGATGTTTATTGGGGCGCACAAACACAGCGCAGTATCGAAAATTTTAAGATCGCGCAGGATATCAATAAAATGCCGAAAGAAATCATTAAAGCTTTTGCCTATCTGAAAAAAGCGGCGGCATTAACAAACCTTGATGCGGATATTTTACCTAAAGAGAAATCTGATCTCATCGGCCTGGTATGTGATGAAATTTTAGAAGGAAAATTAGATGCTCAGTTTCCGCTGGTAGTTTGGCAAACCGGTAGTGGTACACAGAGTAATATGAATGTAAATGAAGTGGTTGCGTACAGGGGTCATGTAATCAAAGGTGGTGCATTGGCTGATAAGGATAAATTCCTGCACCCAAATGATGATGTAAACAAATCACAATCTTCCAATGATACCTTTCCTACAGCCATGCATATTGCAGCGTATAAAATATTGGCGGAAACAACCATTCCCGGTATAAAGAAACTGAGGGATACCTTAGCACAGAAGAGCAAAGATTTTATGCTTGTGGTAAAAATAGGCCGCACGCATTTTATGGATGCAACGCCACTTACCCTGGGACAAGAGATCAGCGGTTATGTATCGCAGTTAGACCATGGATTAAAAGCCATCAATAATACATTGGCGCATTTGAGTGAACTGGCTTTGGGCGGAACAGCTGTAGGTACGGGTATCAATACGCCAACAGGATACGATGTAAATGTGGCCAAACATATTGCCAGCTTAACCGGTTTGCCTTTTGTAACTGCTGAAAATAAATTTGAAGCACTCGCCGCACATGATGCCATTGTTGAAGCGCATGGGGCATTAAAAACAGTAGCCGTTAGTTTGATGAAGATTGCTAATGATATCCGTATGTTATCATCAGGCCCCAGGAGTGGTATTGGCGAATTACACATTCCGGATAATGAGCCCGGGTCTTCTATTATGCCCGGCAAAGTAAACCCCACCCAATGCGAGGCCCTAACGATGATTGCCGCACAGGTAATGGGCAATGATGTTGCCATTACTATCGGAGGTGCTACCGGGCATTTTGAATTGAATGTATTTAAGCCTGTAATGATTTACAATTTCTTACACAGTGCCCGTTTGATAGGTGATGGATGTATAAGCTTTACTGATAAATGTGCCGCAGGTTTAGCCCCGATAGAAGCCAATATTAAAAAACACGTAGACAATAGTTTGATGCTTGTAACCGCATTAAACACCAAGATCGGTTATTACAAAGCAGCCGAGATCGCACAAGCCGCACTTAAGGAAGGAACTACCTTAAAAGAAATGGCAGTAAAACTTGGTTATGTAACCGCTGAAGAATTTGACCAGTGGGTTGTGCCGGGAAATATGGTTGGGGATATAAAATAAATAAAACAATTGATTATGCTATTTAAATGATCCTATTTTGAATGGCGTCCTTGCGATTCTTTACACCAGGATTGATATAGTTTATGGTTAGCCCTTGATATTCAAAATAAGGT
>JAYSXR010000268.1:0-3245 GCA_043717145.1 Chitinophagaceae bacterium
CATGTAAGCCTTGATCAAGACGACAATAATGGCTTGTCTATCGGCCTTGGCGGCTCGTATTCCAATACCCTGATAGATTTTGGGCAACTCAGTTTCTCCCAGCAATTATCTTCTTCAGGATTTAACAGGGCATTGCCAACCAATGAACCGTTTCTGTCTAATGTAAAACCCTATTTTTCTTTATTAGCCGGTATTACTTATACCTATTCAGATGAGGGCACCAACTTTGATATTGGTGTGGCTGGTTACCGTTTTCTGAAAACAAACCGTTCTGCATTAAATGACCCCACACAGGTAGATCCACCGAGATACAATATCCACGCCGACTACCAAACCTTTCTCAGTAACAGGCTTGTCTTCAATACCAATGGAATGTATGTGCTGGAAAGCGGCTCGAATTCTTATACAGTAGGCGTAAATTTTGGCCATATTCTGGATGAAACGGATCAGCCCACTGTTTTAAATACCGGCTTATGGTATAGGGGTAACGAAGCAATCATTCCTTACCTGGGATTGTCTTATAAGAATGTGCAGGCGGGGTTAACGTATGATATCAATACTGCTTCATCCAATAACGCGAACAGTACTTTGAAAACTTTTGAACTTTCTTTGATCTTCCGTTCTCCCCAAAGAACCAGCAGGCCGATACCTTGCCCATGGAAATAATAATAGCTGGATTTGCAAATTAACAGATTAATTATTTTATAAGCCGGAGGGTTGCGTGAATCCGCTCATTGGGAATCCGTAAATTCGTGATCCGCTAACCCGTAACCAATGCCCGAACCCCAACGCTATATTGCTCATTTTGACCTCGATTCTTTCTTTGTAAGTGTAGAGGTACTGAATGATCCTTCGTTAAAAGGTAAAGCGGTAATTGTTGGCGGATCCAAAGACAGGGGTGTGGTAACCAGTTGTAGTTATGAAGCACGTAAATTTGGCGTACACAGCGCTATGCCCATGAAAGCGGCAATGAAACTATGCCCGCATGCTGTTTTAGTTCGCGGCACCCGGGGCGAATACACGCGCTTTTCCCGTTGGGTAACTGATATTATTGCGGACAAAGCACCTTTATTTGAAAAAGCTTCTATTGATGAATTTTATATTGATCTAACAGGGATGGATAAATTCTTCGATCCGTACCAGTGGACAATTGATCTGCGTGCAGAGATCATAGATAAAACACAACTGCCTATTTCTTTTGGACTGGCTACCAATAAAATGGTGGCCAAAATAGCCACAGATGAAGCCAAGCCCAACGGCTACCTGTTTGTGCAACCGGGAATGGAAAAAGCATTTCTTGCGCCATTGACGGTAAATAAATTTTCGGGCGTGGGTGAGCAGACTTTCCTCACATTAAAATCAATGGGCATTCATTCTATCAGGGATCTTGGAGAAACGCCTGTTGCTGTATTGGAGAAAAGGATGGGTAAATATGGTACTGATCTCTGGCAGAAATCGCAGGGCTTACATTTTGGGGAAGTACATGCCTACCATGTAGCAAAGTCCATTTCCAGTGAAAATACATTTGAAGAAAATACGGCCGATACGGCGTTCCTGCTTGGTGAATTGGTTCGTATGACCGAAAGGGTGGCGTACGAATTACGACAGGATGAAAAATTAACTGGTTGTATTGCCGTTAAAATCCGTTATCCCGATTTTGAGACTACCTCGCGGCAAACCAGCATAGATTATACCTTGCGCGATGATGAACTGATACCCGTTGCCATTGATCTTTTCCATAAATTATACCGCAAAGGTAAACCGGTGCGGTTACTGGGTGTACGGTTGAGTGAATTGACCAATCATGCCGTTCAGGCAAGTTTGTTTGATGATGCGGAGAAAAAAAATAATCTATACAAGGCCATTGATGAGGTAAAGAATAAATTTGGAAAAGAAGCATTAAAAAAAGCGAGAACAATTAAACTGCGATAGAACAGATATTTGGAGCGGCTATTAATTTCATATACCATTACTCACTCACATGTATTATTTTTATAATAATTAAAATTAGTCTACTAAATTAATAGGAAATACTTATTTTTGATCTCTAAAAATAAAATTTATGAGTTTACGACTAGGGGATATTGCCCCCAATTTTAAAGCACAAACCACCGCCGGCGAAATTGATTTTTATGAATATTTAGGTACCGATTGGGGGGAATTGTTTTCTCACCCGGCTGATTATACGCCTGTTTGTACAACTGAATTGGGTAAAACCGCTTCATTACAGGCTGAATTCGACAAAAGAAATGTAAAAGTATTGGCCCTGAGTGTTGACCCCCTGGATAAACACAAAGGGTGGATTAATGATATTAATGAAACACAGCACGTGACCGTGGGTTTCCCCATTATAGCTGATGAAGATAAAAGTATTGCCCATGCATACGGAATGATCCACCCCAACGCTTCTGAAACATTTACGGTACGCTCTTTATTCATTATTGGTCCTGATAAAAAAGTTAAACTGATGATTACCTACCCTGCTTCTACCGGGCGTAATTTTGTGGAAGTATTGCGTGTGATAGATTCATTACAGTTAACCGCCAATTTCAGCGTGGCAACACCTGCCGATTGGAAAGAAGGTGAAGATGTGATCGTGGTGCCAGCAGTTAGTACGGAAGATGCCATCAAAAAATTTCCGAAAGGAGTAAATGTGGTAAAGCCTTACCTGCGCTATACCCCTCAGCCCAATAAATAATTGGCGGAACTGATTTATTTTTATTTATAAAGCCCCGGTAACTACCGGGGCTTTTCTTTTTTCTATCCTGAATAGTTCTCATTATCTTACTGCAAATAACTGTACTATGAGAAAGCTGTTTTTATTGGTCCTGTCTGTCGTTTTCCTGAATGCCCCGTTTGCCCAACGGGTGATTATCCATTGTGGACAGTTAATAGATGTAAAAAACCTGCAGATGTTAAAGGATATGTCCATCATTGTTGATGGTAATAAGATTGTAGATGTGCAGAAAGGATATTTAACCGCTTCAACCAATGAAAAAATAATTGATCTTAAAAGCAAAACGGTCATGCCTGGGTTGATTGATATGCATGTCCATCTGGAAAGTGAAACCAACCCCAATAATTACCTTAACGGCTTTACCTGGAACACTACTGATTATGCATTTCAATCGGTGGTATTTGCGGAGAGAACATTGATGAGCGGATTTACCACGGTCAGAGACCTCGGTGGTACGGGCGCTAATATTTCACTTCGGAATGCCATCAATAAAGAATGGGTAAAGGGC
>JAYSXR010000269.1:0-9640 GCA_043717145.1 Chitinophagaceae bacterium
AGGAGAGTAAAACAGTGGAGTTTTTTAATACATTTATTATTTATGCATAAACTATTATCCTTCCTGTTCATTTTCATTGCTTTCTCGGCAACAGCGCAACCGGTTACTTATTGAGTACAAAATGCCCATACACATGGCGATTATTTAAATGCGGTTCCATTCTGGACTGCTTATAACGAAGGATTTAGTTCTATAGAGGCAGATGTTTTTTACAGGATTACGCATTGCTGGTGGCACATGATGCAAAAGAAATCATAGCAACGCGCTCTTTAATCAACTTGTATATAAACCCATTGATCAAATGCCTTTTCAAACACAAAGGGTATCCATTTGCCGATACTTTAAAACAGTTACAGCTGTTGATAGATATCAAAACAAACTCTATTGCCACTTTACAGGCATTGATAAAAACCACCAGTAAATATGATGTATTGATGAGCAGCCACCAATTAAAATGGGTAATTACAGGTTGGAGGCCCGATCAGTCTTTGTTTGCAGCGGATCCCTCGTTCATAATATTTGATGGGGAATTAGACAAAACATATAACTCCGGTGCCTTAACAAAGATTACAATGCTCAGTGATGATGGCCGAAAATATACAAAATGGGAGAGGATCAGTAAACTACCTGCGGCTGATTTGCGAAAAATGCAAACAGCAGTTACCAAAGCGCGTAAGCTGCATAAACCTGTTCGATTTTAGGCCGTACCTGATATGATCCATGCCTGGGATCAGACTATGTAGTTGAAAATTGATTATATCAATACAGACCATATACATGAGCTGGCCGCCTGGGTTTTACTAAAATCAAAACCGAAAACAGACTTAGTTGATGGTATGCTGTAAGTATTTATTTAATCGCTCAATATTACAAGTATTTAAAAAACTTTGAATAATTATAGAGTCCTCTATACTAAAATTGATTTTAGTCACTCGAACTTCTCACCATAATATTCCTAAAATGTACAATGCTGTTCGGGTCATGTCCCTGTAAGGCAAAAGTGCCACTGGAAATAACGCGCTGTGCATTGCCGGCACTTCGTTTTACATTTTCCGGTTCTGTATAATCGACCACTGTTTTATCATTGATCTTGATTGTTATTCTTTTTCCCTGCACTTTTATATATTCGGTATACCATTCATAATCTTTTACATATACTTCCTTTACATCTTCAATACCATACAGACTGCCCGTCCTGCGCCAATCGGTATGCGAGTTGTTAACCTGCACTTCATAGCCTTTTGCCGGCCACCCGCTTTCCTGAAACACGGTATGAAAATAAATGCCGGAATTAGATCCAGGGTAGGTCATCACTTCTGCTTTGAATTCGAAATTTTTGAAGTTGTGATCCTGCAAACTTCCATCATAAAAAAGATGTGCTGTTTTGCCATTTACAATGATCATTCCACTATCTACAGAGAAACTGGCGGCATTTGCACCCACCCGCCAATTGGCCAGCGACTTCCCATCAAATAATGGAACCCATTTGTTCGATTCTGCCTGCTTAACCCCGGCACAGGAAAACAGGTTACTAACAATGAAGCAAACAACTACATATTCTTTCATAATCGGCAGATTTAAAAGGTCATTGTATGCTGAAACTACCAATTTATTCTCATTCCCCCGAAGCGACTTTGCCGGTGGCTTTTTTGCAATGAAAATGAGTAATAGCAAGGCTTACGCATACTTTATTTTTAAAATAGTACTTTTGCGAAAATATTAAAGGAATTGCCATTCGGGTTCTGATAAAAAAAAAGACCCTGTTTTTAAAGCAATATCCTAAACAACTACGTATTTTATGAAAAGAATTATTAATTACAGGAAGATATTAGGTGTACATGAGGAAACAGAACTTAAAGAATTAAAAACCATATACAGGAATTTAATGAAAGACTGGCATCCAGATAAATTCCAGGATAACCCGGATCAAAAACTGGAAGCGGAAGAGAAAAGTAAAAAAATTATTGAAGCCTATCATTTCCTGGTGAGTGTTGCGCCGGAAACCCGCGAACAAACCCTTGCAGAATATACAGAAACCACTACCTATTCGGGTATTGTTGATTTTGAATACAAGGCTGAAATACTGAACATAAGTTTTTCTAACGGTACGGTATATGAATATTATGGGGTACCTAAAGCCATGTATGTAAAATTGATTAATGCCGAGACTCCAGGACGGTTTGCACGCAGGCATATTTTTCATTCTTATGTTTACCGGAGTACCAGCAAGCAGGTGGCTGCCGTTTAAAAAATTCAATCGCTTATTTTTCTATAATCGAATCCAGTACGCAAAAAAAAGCGACCCCGCTTAGTAGCGTATTTTCTCGAAGCAAATGACAATTATTGAAATAACTGTTCATACAGAAAATCTGCCGCAAATTGCCCGGCTTCCAGCCAGCGTTGCGTGGCTTTAGCACTGACAGAAAATAAAGGGTTAAAATGTTTTTGCAATTCGTGGGAATAACCTTCATACACTTTTAAACGGTTTGGTATCTGAAGTGCATCTGCTTTTATATGTATAGCGTTGCTGCCATAGAGTGAAGTATCCTTGTGATCAAAGGGTACTGTGCCATCTTCACTACCGTGAACGCTTACGATAGGTATCCGAGTATTTTTTAACCAATCAATAGTAAACAGCCCCCCCCAGAAATTAATTACGGTTGCAATGTTAGCTGGGTTGTGACTGGTGGAGGCGAGGTTTGCATCAGGAAGCTGCGCAGAACGGGCCAATTCTGAATGGCTGCTAAATACAGCCTGCAAAGAAATCATACCACCGGCAGAATTTCCGGCAAGTATTATGCGGTTGGTATCTAATCGGAATTTTGCCTGGTTTTTTTTAAACCATTGCACCGCCTCTTCAACATCCTGTACTGCATCATAGCAACTTCTTTTTAATTCTGTAAAATTAAAAATGGGCAATTTTTTACTCAAGCGGTAATTCAAAGCTACACATACGTATCCTCTTTTTGCAAAACTTTCACTCCATAATTGTATGCCCTTTGCTTTTTTTGAACCCAATACAAAGCCACCACCATGAAGCCATATGATCAGCGGCCTTTTTTGCGTACTGTCAACCCCCGGCTCGTAGATATCAAACAGGTAATATTTCTTTTTTATTCCGGGTTTTGCTGCTGTTGCATAAGAAATATTTTCCTGTACGGTTATTTCTGAAAATACGAAGTCTTTATATTTAACGGCCTTTATGGCCTGGCTATAGCTTGATAATGTGACACAAATAAACAAACAGCACAACGGGTATTTATACATAATCGATGATTATACAGGAATATACGTAATAATTCCCGTAGGGGTTTGAGTAAGGTATGGGAAGAAAAGTTTAGCCACTGATTGCACAGATTTGTACAAAAAAATAATGTTAATCTGTCTATTCCGGAACTCAAAAACGAAATCAGAAAACCTGAATATTTTCAGGCATTCAAACTGCTGAAAGAATTTAACAGAAATGAGTATGCAATAAAATGGGCATGGTGCGCGAACGAAACAGGAAACTTTAAGTCTTTTGTTCCATTATATATAAGGGGATAGCCAGCAGTATCTTTTTCTATACGGAAATTATTATCAGGTATTATGGCATTCAATCTTTTCAAAAAAAATGACCTTACCTTTTTTGATTGATGATCAGTATCCGCATACTCAATTGTTTGGATGCCCCAGCGGGTATGCTCAAAATTTTCATCTTCGCTTACAACGGTAGCGATCAATTCGGCATAAAACTTCGACTTAAAATAAATAGTATTGTTTTCGAAAATGCAGCTTCCTTTATAGCAGTCTTCGCCGGATACATCACCTTCCCATTGGCCGCTGTTAAAATATTTTACTGCAGTATCGGCAGGTAAATCAATAGACTGAATGCTAATTTTTAATGGAGAAAACACAAGATCAGGAAGCCCTCTTTTCAAATACTTATATCCCGATTCTTTAATCGACCACAACAGCCATAAAAAATGTTCAAAAGGGATATGGGCACATTCCGGTTTTTGGTAAAGTGCCAGTTCTGAGGCTGATAAGATTTTTGAATAGAACCTGCTATCGTTACTGCGTTGGGTATCGATGGCGCGTAAGTCAATAATATCATTTCCCACGCTTTGCATGATCAGTGCTTCATTTTTTCCTGGATCACATCAATACAACTACCCACATTTACCATTCTTTCTGCTGCATCCATATCAATTTCAATATCATATTTAGATTCTGCGTCTATAATAACATCTACGAGATTAGCTGAATTGATTTTTAGGTCTTTAAGTAAATCTGTGTCTTCGTTAATGCCTTCCAGGAGTTGCTTGTTTTCTGTATAGGGTGTCAATACTTTTTTTAATTCCTCTAAAATTGCTTGTCTATCCATGTTGGTTAAATTTTGAAAATATTAAACAGGTGTTTACATCCCCGAAACCAAAATTTGCTTTGGCCACGGTATTAATTTCTTTTTGCATCATTTTTACAGGGATACTGTTTTCCCCAATTATATTTATTATTTCCGGATCAGGATCCTCAATGTTGATATTTGGATGTACAAACTGGTGTTTGATTTGCAAGACCGCCGCAACAGATTCAATCGCACCTGTGGCACTCAAACAATGACCAATCATTGATTTTAAAGAGTTGATCAATGGAAAATCTTCTCCTTTTCTGTCCAGTGCATCGCTCCAATTCTGCACCTCTAGCCTGTCAGCAGCTGTTGCCGTCAGGTGGCCGCTTATCAGATCAATTGACCGGGGGCTAATCCTTGCACTTGCCAGCGAATCGGTGATACATTTGATGATGCCGGCCGAATTAGGTGACGTCATCGTACCACCGCAGCGTTGCCCGCCCGAATTATTGGTTCCGCCAATTATTTCTGCATAGATAGTTGCATTTCTTGCAAGTGCAACATCCATGTCTTCCAGCATAAGTGCCGCAGCGCCTGAGCCGGGAACAAATCCACCCGCACTGGCACTCATGGGCCGCGAAGCCTGTTCGGGAAGATGATTGAATTTTCTCGATAGAACCCGCATTGAATCAAAGGCGCCAAAGATATAGGAATCCACATGTTCCGTACTACCTACGAGCATTCGCTTGGCTAATCCATGTTTAATATATTCATAACCCATTACAATGGCTTGTGTACCTGTGGCGCAAGCTGCTGAATTGGAAATAACACGGTTACCCAAACCTAACCGGCCCGCTATATATGCAGTAATGCCACTATTCATGATCTGTTCCACCACGCGCGACCCGAGTTTTTTTGATTCTTTTGCGTCAACGCGTACAATGGCATTCTTAATTACATCTGTATCGGAAACACTGCTGCCGAAAACGCAACCTGTATCCCAAAGTGGCTGGTCATTTTCAATTGGATTGCCGGCATCTGTCCAAGCATCTAGTGCTGCTTTAACCCCATAACCAATACCAATACTTTTTAAGCCATGAAAGCTAACTTCCGGAAGGTATTGTTTTAGCTGATCCCATTCAAAATCGGGTTTACCTGCTACCTGACAATTAAATTTCAGTTCCTCATACTGAGGCATGAACCTGATACCCGAAACGCCATTTTGTATGGCGTGCAAAAAAGCTGGTACCCCAACACCATTGGGGGATATTACCCCTAAACCTGTAACAACAACACGACAACTCATAATTAATTTCTCTGTTTTCAGGCTTGTTTAATAATACCGGAAAATATTCCTTTAGCAACCAGCTCTTCTGAAGCATTGTACATCTGTACAGTACATTTCAGCTTACCGAAACGAAAATAGTGTTTCTTTGAAATGACCGTCACGCTTTCTCCGGGTAATACCATTTTATAAAAAGAAACATCTGAAGAAGTAAGTAAAGGAAACACTTTTTTGCCAAATTCGGTTCCTGGTTCACCTGACCCATTCAGAATCAGGTGTATTCCAAGTACCACAAGCCCTATCTGGGCCATAATCTCGGTTATGATCACTCCCGGTGTTACCGGGTTTCCAGGGAAATGATCCTCATAAAAAAAAGCATCTTTTTGCAAAGTATAACTGCCTTTCACTTCATCCTTACTCAGGAATGAAATATGGTCTACAAAACGGAAGGAAGATTTATATGGCAGGTGATCTAAAATATCGTTGTATATGTTTTTCAAGTAGGCTATTAATGGGTGATAATTAACGGCAATGTTCCCCGCCATCTACATGTATGAGTGATCCATTTATCCATGCTGCTTCTTTTGTGCATAGCAGGTAAACGGCATTGGCTACATCTGCAGGCTGGGTTATTCGTCCCGATGGGTTTCTTATTTTAGCCATATCAATCAATTCTGTACTTCCGGGAATTCGGTTCAAAGAGGGCGTTTCAGTAATTCCGGCCTGAATCAGGTTAGTCTTTAATCCATATTTAGCAAATTCAACAGCCATATACGTTGCCAGGCTTTCTAATGAGGCTTTGGCAATGGAAACGGCTGCATAGCTATCCCAGTATTTATGTGCCCCCTCACTGGTAAGTCCTATTACCCTGGCATCCTCATGAAAAAGCCCTTCCTGCAAAACTGCCCTTGTCCAGTCAAGAAGGCTGGTAGACATTGCATAAGTGGTAAGCTGTATATCTTCCATTGACAGCAGGTTTTCCGGCCTTTCCTCGAACCTGGTATTCTTTCTTACCAAAGGCTTTAGATTACCCCTTGCAATGGAATGAAGTAACAAACGAACGCAATGTTTTTCCCCGGCCAATAATGAGAATTGCTTTATAAAAGATTCTCTGCCCGATGTATCTAATGCATTGATGTTTAATGGAATGATGGTTACCTCATTTGCTATTGCGAGCGCAGTAAATTTTTCCCTAACCATTCGGTCAGCCGCGGCGGTTTCACGATAAAGTACGGCAATGTTCATTCCATGGCTGGCCAGCTTTTCAACAGATGCAAGGCCAAAACCGCTTGAACCGCCGAGGATAACGGCCCACAAATCTGAAAACTGCTTTTTTATTTTCTCCACCTGTCTTTTTTAATTTACCTGATAGATCTCACTATGCTGACATTGTAAATATAAAAATGGATATGATTTAAGCTGCTTGTTTTTCTGCTAACAGCCTGATTTTCCAAGTAAGTGAAGATAGTTAATTCTTTATATTTGATATCTGGCATATTTATTGACTTTCACCATTTATGAAATATAAACTGATTTTCGCTACACTATGCATGGCTTTGGGCTTCTTTGCCCGGGCAAAGCCACCCCTGCAGAATTTTGACAGGGGAGCATTCTATTCAGTGATGGCATCCGGCAAGATGGAAGAAATTAATAATGAACTGTTGATTGTAAGGGCTGCCGATTTTAATGATAGGGAAGCATACGAGGGTGCGTTGCTCATGCGAAAAGCAGGCTTATTAAAGAAACCGGAGGAAAAACTGAAAGCTTTCAAATCGGGACGGATAAAATTAGAGACGGCTTTATTGGATAACAACGATAATGGTGAGTACCGGTTTCTCCGGCTCACCATACAGGAACATGCTCCAAGGATAGTTAAGTATTACAAAGAGCAGGATAAAGACAGTGAGTATATCAAACAGGTCTTTAAAAACTTATTTCCTGTTGTTCAGAAGGCCATACTCGAATACAGCAAAACATCGAAGCTGCTACACGCAGAAGATTTTTAATTTTCAAATTATGGTGCCTAAAAAAATTTTGGTTATTTATTATTCTCAAACGGGCCAACTAGGGGAAATTATTGATAACTTCACTCAGCCATTAATTGCAGCAGGTATCTCTGTTGAGAAGCTATGCATTAAACCTGCGGATGAGTATGTGTTTCCATGGACTGGCAAACGTTTCTATAACGTAATGCCTGATTCAGTGCTGGGAGTACCCACAAAGCTGGCCCCATTCACTTTAAAGGAAACCAGGTACGACCTGATCATTTTGGGATACCAATCCTGGTTCTTATCACTAAGTATACCTACTAATTCTTTACTACAACACCCATCTTTTAAAGCTGTTTTGACAGATACACCTGTTATAACGATAACCGGCGCCAGAAATATGTGGCTAAATGCTTTTTTAGGAATAAAAAAATTACTTCGTATTAATGAAGCAAACCATGTGGGTAATATAGCTTTGGTAGACAGGCATTGGAACCCGGTTAGTTACTTTACTATTTTCCACTGGATGCTAGGTGGGAAAAAGACAAAGTTGATGGGCATATTTCCTTTACCCGGTGTGTCTGCGGCGGATATTGTGCATACAAAAGTATTTGGTGAAACTGTTTTACTGCATCTTAACAGCGGGCAATGGAATGGCATGCAGGATATATTGACTGAACAAAAAGCGGTGGCTTATAATTATAGCCTGATGGTGTTGGAAGCTAAGGCAGGATCACAATATATTGCATGGGCTAATTGGGTTAACAAGAGTAAAAACCGGGCTGCTGTATTACAGGTATTTAAATATTACCTGCATATAGCACTTTTTGTTGGAGCCCCTGTTTTACTGTTAGTGGATGCAATATGTATAAAACCATTTTCATCCCGGCGGATAAAAGAAAAAGAAAAATATTATTTAAGCCTTAATTAAAATAAACGGAATGCCCCTACAGGAAGTATATATTACAGATACCGCCATTTTTTTACCCAATGAGCCGGTAACCTGCGATGAAATGGAAACGTATCTTGGTTATATAAATGATACGCCTTCCAAATCAAAAAAAATTGTATTGCGCAATAACGGTATCCAAACGAGATATTATGCGCTAACAAAAGAAGGAAAGCCCACCCATACCAATGCTGAGATGACAGCATTGGCAGTGAAAGAATTATTTAAAAATGAACCGAATAAAATAAAGGAAGTGGAATTACTATCCTGCGGCACCTCATCACCCGACCAGCTGTTGCCTTCGCATGGTGTAATGGTTCATGGGTGGTTACCTGAATCAGAATCTATTGAGGTGGTTTCCACTTCGGGCGTGTGTTGCGCAGGTATGCATGCATTTAAGTATGCATACCTGGCTATTAAAGCAGGCGAGGTAGGACAGGCGGTGGCTACCGGTTCGGAAAGATTTTCGGGTTCGATTGTTTCCCATGCTTTTGAAGAAGAAGCACAAAAATTGGCAGAATTGAAAGAGAATCCGTTTATCGCATTTGAAAAGGATTTTTTGCGATGGATGTTGTCCGATGGTGCAGCTGCATTTAAAATGTCGGACAAAAAAAATGAAACCGGGTTAAGCCTTCGTGTAGACTGGATCGAAGGTGTTTCCTATGCCAATGAAATGGAAACCTGTATGTATGCCGGCAGTGAAAAGCAAACAGATGGGAGCTTAAAAAGCTATCTGGATTTTAGTTCCGAGGAGATCATGAACAAATCTATCTTCAGTATAAAACAGGATATAGCATTATTGAGTAATAACATTGTTCCGCTTGGCGGCAAAAAAATCAAGGAGATATTTGAAAGAAGGGGATTGAAAACTACGGAAGTGGATTATTTTATGCCACATATATCCAGTGAATATTTTAAAAGTAAGATTTTTGAACTGATGGAGTTGTATGGCGATGGTGTACCCTATGAAAGATGGTTCATTAATTTAAGCAGCATGGGAAATGTGGGTGCTGCTTCTGCGTATCTGATGGTGCATGAACTGTTCAAAAGCGGGAGATTGAAAATTGGAGAAAAACTTTTATTACTTG
>JAYSXR010000270.1:0-3212 GCA_043717145.1 Chitinophagaceae bacterium
GCATCCTGCTTCAATAATTCATTATAACGGTCAGCATCCTGTTGTGCTTTTGCTAATGAGGATTTTACTACGTTGAGATTGGCTACTGCCTGTTCGTAATTTGCCTGGTATTGCAACCTGTCTATATCATATAATTTCTGGCCCTTATTTACATGCTGCCCATCAGCAAAATATACTCCAGTAATGTATCCAGTAACCTGCGCCTTCAACTCAACCTGGTTAAGCGGTATAATGGTGGCAGGATAATTATCAAAATAGATAGCTGTTTCCTTCTTAACCTGGTAAACAGTTACAGGCGTTGGCGGAGGTGGCTTTTGTTCCGGTGCCTTTGGGCTGCTGCAAGCTATTAACAGGAATAAGCTACCGACAAATAACCCTGTTTTTACGATTGTATTTCCCATATAGTAAACGAATTATGTTTAATTTAATATTGAATAGTTCCCAATGCTTTTTGTACGTCTAATTTGCTTTGCAATAACTGGTACAATGCATTATAAAAGTTAAGCTGCGCCGTACGCAGGTCCGATTCTGCTATGATCACGTCCAGGTAAGTTCTGATACCGGATGTATACTGCAGGTTCAATGTTTTATATACATCATCCGCCAAGACCACATTTTCTTTCAGGCTGTAATAGTTGTACAGGTTGCCTTTATAAGTAGCAAGGGCTTGCGTATACTGTGTGCTAACACGGTTTTTCAGTAACACCATATCCCAATCCACACGCTTGGATTGCAGTTCTGCCTGCCTTATCAGGTAAACCCTTTTATTACCCTGAAAAATAGGCATGGCCAGCTGGATACCAATATTTGAATTACCAAAACCCTGGTTGTAGGTTTTCGCGAAATCATTGTTCAAATAGGCGAGGTTATAATTACCAAAAGCAGTAATAGATGGCACATAACCGGATTTATAATATTTTATACTTGCCTGCTGCAAACGTTGTTGTGTTTGTAACAGATTATATTCAATACGGTTTTCATATTGTACGGATAAACCTGTATCGGTTAATGCATCTTTTTCCATATTAGCGGTATCGTATTGCAGCAGTAATGGTGCAGTTTCAGATAAGCCCATCAGTTGTTTCAAATAGGAAAGTCTCGCTGTAATAAGGCCGGAAGACTGCTTGCGTTGTGCTTTGGTATTGTTCAAAGCAATCGTGGCCCGTTTGTAATCCGTTTTATCAGCAACACCGCTTTTGTATTGGCTTACCGCATCTTTCAAACTTCTTTCAAGGCGGGTAATAGCTTCCGTAAAAACAGCTAGCTGTTGCTGCGTTAGTAACACATCGAAAAATGCCTTACTCACATTTACGGCCACATCAATTTTATTGAAGCTGGTATTCTGTTTGGCCTGCTTACGAATATCTTCAGCCGTTCTACTGGCAAGCAGTACCTCTTTATTAAAAATATTTTGTGTAACGTTAAGGCCCAGGTTAGAAGCGTTGAACGTACCATTCCTCACATACCCACCCGAGAAATAAGAAACCGGCAGTTCAAAGTTGTGCTGCAGGTTATAATTTACATTCAGTTGTGGGTACCAATCTGCCAGTTTGGTCTGTATCTGTTTCTCTACAATGGCCTCATCCAGCAATGACTGTTGTAAAACGGGTTGATGGGTTAAAGCGAATTGTACACAACCTGCCAGGGTTGCATCCCGCAAAACCGAATCGGGTTTAGACTGGGATCGGGCATTGCTGCAGAGGAATACCATACAGCAAATACATATAAAGTGTACCGTTCTTTTCATAGTCAGTTAATATCTATTGATAAATTTTATCCTTTCATTCCCTCCCAGCATATAGTAAACATGGCTGCTATAATCTTCCTAGTCAATGGTTTCCGGCTATGATGCGCATTTTTTACACCTTCATTAATACTTCCTATCATAAATATAAGCGGTGAAAAAGTATCCACATCTATAAAAACATTTTCGTCCTTTCCCCTTTCAATTAACTTAAAAAGGGGTTGGATCATTTGCAAGGTCAGTTTTATCGTACACTCATTAGTGAATGGTGAATGATAACACTGGTCCATAAAAAAAAATCTTCGAAATTGGCTATCCTGAACTTCAGGATATTCATCCAAACTTTCGTAAAACCTAATTTAAATGGCCGGGCAGGATCGTAATTTTGAAAATACTTCTCGGCAGATGCTTTTCTGCACTCGGCAAAAAGTATATTGATCAACTCATCTTTGTTCTTAAAATAAATATACAGGGTCCCGGTTGCCATGCCTGCTTCTCTGGCTATCTCGCACATGGTTATACCTGCAAGACCTTTCTCTTTCACTAATCCAAGTGAAGCCTGGAATATCTGGTCTGTTTTTTTATCATCCCTTGGTATCAAAATGCAAACATAAATGAATACTTATTCATTTATTAAGGAAACAGCCGATTATTTTTTAAAAAATACAGGAACGATTGAATTTACTTTAGTAGAATTACGCTAACCCATTCACTGCCACCTGCATAAGTTTGGGGATTAGTAAAGTAAATGTGTCCACTTTGTATGCCGTTATGTAGAAAATGAGATAATAATGCCTGGGTATTTTTTTTTCAACACAGTGTTGCAGAATACACTGAATTGCACGGAATTTTTTTTTAAAAAATCTTATTTACGCTAAAGCCTGGTACAATACTTCTATCGTATGCAATGCCTGCCTGCCTGTACCATCTTTTATCTGGTGGCGACAACTGGTGCCCGGGGCGGCGATGATGGTTTCGGGGGATTGGTTACGAACATCGGGAAACAATACCAATTCACCTATCTGCATAGAAAGATCATAATGCTCTTTTTCATATCCGAACGAACCAGCCATACCACAGCAGCCGGACGGAATTACTTTTACGGTATAATTTTCAGGAAGTGAAAGTAGTTTAACTGATGGAGCCATTGATGAAATGGCTTTTTGCTGGCAATGCCCATGCAATTTCACTAATTTTTTCTCCCGGGTAAACTGCTCTTTGCTGATATTCCCATTTGTTATTTCATTGGCTATAAATTCATCTATCAAAAAAACATGTTTAGCCATTTCTGTAGCCGCTTCTAACTGCTCATCTGTAGCCAGGTCTGGATACTCATCCCTAAAAGTTAAAATAGCTGAAGGTTCAATTCCCAGTAATGGGGTTGAGGCAGAAATGAGCGGACTTAATAAGGCAATATTTTTATTGGCAATCGTTTTTGCTTTTCGCAGTAATCCCTTTGAAAGCCATG
>JAYSXR010000028.1:0-2111 GCA_043717145.1 Chitinophagaceae bacterium
AAAAATACAGATAAAGTTCAGCCAATGGTTACAAAAAAAATAAAAGCGCCTCAGGCAGATCCCGTGCCGACTGAGCCAACTATTTCACCAGCAAAAGATATCGATGCCAGTGAACGGCTTCGCACAAGCCCATTGATGTCGACATCATTACCCCCTATTAAAGTTCCGCAGGAAAAGCTAAATATGCTCGTAGGGAAACCTGTAGTTATTAAGGAAACGGCTAACCCTGTTAAAAAGGAAGAATCACCTGACTACATACCCAAAGAAGGCGATGAAGGTTATTTTGCCAGTACTTATTCGGGACATGATAAGGAACTTGCCAAACAATTTCATTCGGGTGATGCCGCTACTTTTAAAACAATCAGTGGGTGGACCGACCGGAAATATTATGTTTTGATCAATGATGTACCCCCGGAAACCATCGTACGTATAACAGGCCCCAATAACAAAAGTATTTGCGCCAAAGTATTAGGCCCATTACAGGAAACCAAAGGTGGCGAAGGTTTATTATTGCGAATGAGTAATTCTGCTGCATCGACCTTAGGAATTACGGATCCGAAATTTACCGTAACGGTTACTTATTTTGAATAGTGTAAAATGATGAATATGAAAAAAATTATAGGATTTATTTGTTTACTGTGTTTAGTTTCTCGCAATAACAGCATTGCCCAGGAGGGCTCTTTATCAACAAAATTTTTTGAAAGCCGTATCAATACACAACATCCGCAATTGCTGGATGTAAGAACAGCAACGGAATACCAATCAGGCCACCTGAAAAATTCATTACAGGCCGATTGGCTGAATAAGGAACAATTTGCTGATCGTATCAAATACCTTGATAAGACAAAACCACTATTGGTGTATTGTGCATCCGGTATGCGTAGTGGAGCGGCTGCGAAATGGTTATTGGATAACGGTTTTTCAGATGTGCAGAATTTAAAGGGGGGGCTTATTTCCTGGAAATTGGAAGGAAGGCCAATGGAAGCAGTTGACACAAAAGCGCAGTTAACGATTAAAGCATACAAGGAACTCACAAAATCGGGTGATGTGGTATTGGTTGATTTTGGTGCCGAATGGTGCCCGCCCTGTAAAAAAATGGAACCCGTATTACAGCAATTACTAAAGGAACTGACCGGACAATTCAAATTAGTGAAGGTAGATGGCGGTATTGATATTGACGTAATGAAATCGCAGAAAGTGGACGCGCTGCCTGTTTTTATCATCTACAAAAGAGGGAAAGAAATCTGGCGTAAACAAGGAATTGTGGAGTTGGCTGAGTTGAAATCAAAAATAATGCAATAACTTCTTCTCCACGCAGCTCGCTGTACTCTGTAGCGCTGTGTTGAAAATAGTTCCTAAAGCCTTAATGATGTTTTTTAACACAGCGCTATATAGAGAGATTTTTTATGTGATAGCCCCGGAGGAAATCTTCTGTCAGCATCCTTTTTTTACCTTCCAGTTGAAGGTCAAGTATATGAATAAACCCATCAGCGCAGCTGAATTTTAAAAATCTTTTTCCATCAGACAATACTTTACCAGGTTGATAATCATGAGAAGCCATTTCTTTTTTACTCCTGTATACTTTCAAAATTTTCTCATCCAAAACGGTTAATGCTCCAGGATATGGTGATAGTCCGCGTATCAGGTTATGTATTCTATCAACTGATTCTGTCCAGTGGATCTGGCATGTTTCGGTAAATATTTTAGGGGCATGATGTAAAACCGGCGATTGGCGGTTGATGACTGAAGACTGGTCAAGCTTTTGTAAATTTCCTGCTGCCAATCCTTTTACCGTTTCCACCAGCAGGGCAGCACCAATTTCTTTCATCCTGTCATGTACTTCACCGGTGGTTTCATTTTCGCTGATGGGAAAACTTTTTTGCAGGAGAATATCACCTGTATCAATTTCGTGTTTAAGTGTAAAAGTGGTAACACCGGTTTCTTTTTCGCCATTGATCACTGCCCAGTGAATAGGTGCTGCACCGCGGTATTGCGGTAGTAATGAACCATGCAAGTTAACGGTACCCAATGGCGGCATGTTCCAGACTACTTCTGGTAACATCCTGAATGCAACTACTATTTGCAGGTCGGCTTGTAAACTGCGCAGTTCT
>JAYSXR010000271.1:0-3196 GCA_043717145.1 Chitinophagaceae bacterium
CCCTCCAATATATCTATGGATGCGTGTTAGGGGATATTATAAACGACCAATTTGTGTTGTTGTTTTTGTTGAAGCAGGAAAAAGCAGCGTAAAATAACAGAACCACCCATACAGATAAGGCCGATATGTAAAGCCCGGGGCTTTTTGCTCAGTAACCACACCGCAAGATAACAGATGGCGAAATATAAAATAATAGTTTGCCCTAAGCTAACGTGGATTTTATCTGTTACCGCAAAAGGAAGCCTGTCTGTTCTTTCAATAACGCTGTCCATTTGTGATACGAGAAAGGAAACCAGTTTCCCGGTAAGTTCATTGATAAAGGGAAGTTTGACAAAAACCAGTAGTAGCAGTTCCCCGTATAAAATAAATCCGGATAAGGGTACTGCTATAAAATTGGTGAAAACAAAGAGATTAGGAAACTGGTGAAAATAATACAGGATGATTGGCAAAGTAAGCACTTGTGCAGATAAGGTTACGGCGTTTAATTGCCAGATAGTATTTAATGATTTATTTGAAAAATAGCATTGCTTGTAGATTGGTTTCATAAATAATACAATGCTAAGAACAGCAGTATAGGATAATTGAAAGCCTACATCCCAAAATAAATACGGGTTATATACCAACAGAAAGAAGGCAGATGCCGCCAGTGTATTATAGATATTTTTTTTTCTCCCAAGGCTTTCACCAATCACAATAAATGAGAACATTACGGCTGAGCGAAGGATAGAATCGGCAGCGCCTACTAAGAAGCTAAACCCCCATAATACAAACAGTATGCGTAAAGGCTTTACCCAATGGATCCATTTTTGTTTATGGATTGTTTGTAACAACAACACCAATAATCCATAGCTCATACCTACATGCAGCCCGCTGATGGCGATGATATGTGCCACACCTGTATTGCTGTAAGATTGTACAAGGTCCTTATCATGGTCATCCCTGGTACCAATCAGCAAAGCTTCCGCCACACCGGTTTCTTTTTCGCCGAGAATAAATTTTCTGAGAATGGATAAAACATTATCTCGCATGACAATCAAAAGGGCTGTAAAAGCATTGGTATGATTTTGATCTGATAGCTTGTAATCTTTTGCCTGAAGATAAACCTGGTAATGAATATCTTGAAAAGCACAATATTGTTTATAATCAAAGCTACCGGGATTACCGGAATTGGTAATAGGTTGCAGTTTTTTTTAAATGATCAATTGCGAATCATTAACTAATGGAGGGAGCGTGCTGTCTTTCTTACAATAAGCGAGGATGTTTCCTTTAACGGTCTTCCATTCATGATTTACCAGGATCGCTTCTGCTTTGGCTATTGCTTTGTAAGAACTGGCCTTTTCTACCAATGGTTCCTGTAGGGTAACGATGACTGGTTGATTGCCAGAAAGATAATGGCCTATCTAGGTTTTGTCATGTTCTATTTTTTGAAAATAAGCCAATGCAGCACCGAGACAAAGGAACAGCAGGTTAAAGAATACGCCATTCATCTAGCGTATGGTAAACGTAACTTAAGACGGTAAAAAACGGATAGCAAAAAGAGAAATGACAGCTATCGCTGCAGTTATAGATTGTATTTGTACGGGCACATCAAGGTACAAAGCAATAAGGCTACCCGCCGTTAAAGAAATCAGTAAACGGATAAAGGGTATTGGCCTCCAGAAATTTTTTCCATAATGGCGCATACTCAAACGTAATAAAAAAGCCGCCGTTTTAACGATGGCTGATTAAATAGGGTATAAATACGCGTGAAAAGCCGCGAGCTTATAGCTGAGACCTATCAGTGGTATATTAATATAATCTCTTTCTAAAGAATAAAGTTTGTAGCTTCTTTCTACTTACTCAAATTCATACTCCGCTCCTTATACAAAGTACGGAAATAGGGATCGCGCAGGTCTTTTATAAAACGGATGGCCTCACCAGTGCTTTTCATCTCTGGTCCCAGTTCTTTATTTACACCGGGGAATTTATCAAAACTAAATACAGGTTCTTTGATGGCGTAACCTTCTAATTTTTTGTCCATGGTAAAATCAGTCAGCCTGGCTGCGCCTAGCATGATTTTGGTGGCGATGTTCAGGTAAGGTATCTGGTAAGCTTTTGAAATGAACGGTGTGGTGCGGGAAGCCCTGGGATTAGCTTCAATTACATATACTTTGTCATTCTTGATCGCGAATTGTATATTGATCAGTCCTTTTATACTCAATGCCCTTGCAATCTTCTCAGAATAATATTTCATCGTTTCTATTACCAGCGGTGTGAGGTTGAAAGCAGGAAGTACGGCATTACTATCTCCACTGTGTATACCTGCCGGTTCAATATGCTCCATCACACCCATAATATGAAAAGTTTCACCATCGAAAATGGCATCCACTTCGGCTTCCTGGCAACGGTCGAGGAAATGATCTATCAATATTTTATTACCGGGTAAATGTTTCAATAAACTGATCACCGCTTTTTCTACATCTTCATCGTTGATCACGATACGCATCCTTTGCCCGCCAATTACATAACTGGGCCTTACCAAAACAGGATAACCCACGCGGTTGGCTACTGCTATTGCTTCATCGGCATTTAATGCGGTTCCATATTCAGGATAAGGAATATCCAATTCTTTCAGCTTGTCGCTAAAACGGCCGCGATCTTCGGCCACATCCATATCTTCAAAAGAAGTACCAATGATCTTTACGCCGTTTTCATGTAAGCGTTTGGCTAATTTCAAAGCGGTTTGTCCGCCCAACTGTACAATTACACCTTCTGGTTTCTCCAGTTCAATAATCTCCCACAAATGCTCCCAGTAAACAGGCTCGAAATAAAGTTTATCGGCCATATCAAAGTCGGTGGAAACCGTTTCAGGATTACAATTCACCATAATGGCTTCGTAACCACATTCTTTAATAGCTAATAAGCCATGTACGCAACAATAATCAAACTCAATACCCTGCCCGATCCTATTAGGGCCACTGCCTAAAACGATGATCTTTTTCTTTTGCGAAGGGATTGATTCGTTGGAATTAAGTGTAGGGTTCATTTCTGCGAGGAATTGCGCAAAATTAAGTGTACGGGGGAATTTTGAAAGATTTTTTTTACAAAGCTTACCAAACCCTTTGGCAGGTTATATTTAGGGGTTATGTATGGTCAGAGATGACATAGATTTTTCTGCTGTTCTGGTGCCATTTATTTAGCTAACAATAGTTCGTTT
>JAYSXR010000272.1:0-9534 GCA_043717145.1 Chitinophagaceae bacterium
CGCTTCTTTAATCCGTTATTATAGCTTGACCAGTTTGTTACTTTGTATTTATCTTTATCCATGGATGGTTTTGAAGTTTAGTAGTTAGATATTGCTATCACTATTAGCTCCTTTTCCACCCTATTAGTATTTTGCATGCATTAAACCCATTCGTAATTATGGTAATTAATCCTACTACTTCGCTGCATGTATCACAAATTTTTCTTCAAAATATTCTTCCGGGAATATTTTAAAGATGGGCATCATCTTGGGGCGGAGGCCGCTTTCGAAAATTTCCTGGGCAAGATCACCGCCTTTGAGGCAGATCAATCCGTTGGGAAGTGTTTTTGTATGATCTTTTTTTAAGAGGGGGGCACTCCATTGCCAAAGGTCTTTTAATGGTGCAACTGCTCTTGAAACGGCATAATCAAATTTCCGGTTCTTAATATCTTCTGCGCGGGTATGCTGGGTGGTGATATTGGTAATATGGGCACCTTCGCAAACAGCGTCTACCACTTTTAGTTTCTTGGCAATACTGTCTACCAGGTGAAATTTTACTTTCGGAAAAAAAATGGCCAGGGGTACACCCGGAAAACCGCCGCCGCAGCCTATATCAATAACCTGCGTGCCTGGTTGAAAATCTGCAATGGCGGCAATGCTTAATGAATGCAAAACATGGTGCAGGTAAATACTGTCAATATCCTTTCGGGATATCACATTTATTTTTGCATTCCATTCTTTATATAATTCTTCCAGCACGGTAAATTGTTCTACCTGCGCTTGAGAAAAATCATCAAAGTATTTCAGGATCAAGCCCAGTTTTTGCGGGGTGCTTTCCATATGGCGGGGATAGTGAAAATGAAATAAAAGAACATCCAGATATCCAGTAACAGGAACCACGGCCAGAGGTCCTGCTCGTTTAATTTTTTCATCCCTTTAAAAAATACGACAGCCTGTACCAGTAAACGCACGGCATATACAACCAGTGGTATCCACCAGTTATAGAAAATAGTGGAAACAGCCAGTAACGGATAAACAAGGAACAAACTAAGGGAATACAGCCCGAGTAAAAACTTATGACTGGCTTTATAATACCGACCAGTTGTGTAGTGCCGGTATTTTTGCGTCATCCAGTCGCCCCAGCTTTTTTTGGGTTCACTAAGGGTATGTGCTAATGGATCAATAACAATTGCGGTGTTTTCGGCAGTAGCTACCTGGTTAATAAAAAGGTCATCATCGCCGCTGGGTATATGGTTAATAGAAGAAAATCCTTTGTTGCGCAGGAAAACTTCTTTCTTATAACTAAGGTTCCTTCCTACACCCATATAAGGTTTGCCGGCCAGGGCATAGGATAGGTATTGGATAGCGGTATGAAAGGTTTCGAAACGGATGAGCTTATTTAATAAGCCCGGTTTTTTATGATAGGCCCCGTAACCCAAAACGATTTCAGTCTTATCATCATATTCATCCTGCATTTTCTGCATCCAGAATTCAGAAGCCGGCATACAATCCGCATCGGTTAATAAAAGAATCTCATATTTGGCACTTCTGATACCCATTGACAAAGGGAATTTTTTACCAGTGATCATCTTTGCTTCCTGGGTAAGTTGTATATGGTTGATGTTTTTAAAAGATTTTTGAAACTCTTCAATCACGTACCTGCCTTCATCAGTGGAATTATCATTTACTAGCACCACCTCATGGGAAGATTTGTACTCCTGCACTAAAACCCCAGGTAAATTCCTTGCCAGGTTTTCCGCTTCATCACGCGCACAGATTACCACCGAAATAGGATGTTCATTGGTAACTTCTTTACCAGGAATGGTATATGTAGCGAGACGGCTAAAAAAATACAGGTAATAAAAAACCTGGATAGCGATCACAGAACAAAAAACATAAAAAAGAATTGTCCATAAGATGGGTGGTAGCATCATCCGGCAAAAATAACGTTTTGTGTGCTTGCTGTGTTGGGGGTGTGGAAAAGAATCGGCGGGCATCGAATAGGGTTCATGTACCATTGACCATAGACTCCGTTCCTTACCTTACTTTTGCCAAATGGCAGCATTGGAATTTCAGTTACATGCTCAGGCAACGGGCTCTAAGGCGAGGGCGGGTATGATAACCACTGATCATGGTGAAATAGCCACGCCTATTTTCATGCCCGTAGGTACCGTGGGTACCGTGAAAGCGGTTACACAACAACAATTAAAACTGGATGTAAAGGCACAGATCATTTTGGGTAATACCTATCATTTATACCTGCGTCCCGGAACAGAAGTATTGGAAGCTGCAGGGGGGCTGCACAAATTCAATGGGTGGGACAAGCCCATTCTCACTGATAGCGGTGGCTACCAGGTTTTTTCTTTGGCTGCTAACCGTAAGATCAAAGAAGAAGGCGTAATGTTTCAATCACATATTGATGGAAGCAGGCATTTGTTTACACCCGAATCGGTTATGGATATACAGCGCAGTATTGGTGCGGATATTATAATGGCTTTTGATGAATGCCCGCCTTATCCAAGTGATTATACCTACGCTGAAAAAAGTATGCACCTCACACATCGCTGGTTAGACAGGTGCTTTCAACGTTTAGCGGAAACGCCCGATAAATACGGCTACACACAAAACCTTTTCCCGATCGTACAGGGAAGTACTTATAAAGACCTTCGCCAAGCATCCTGCGAATACATTGCCTCCAAAGACGCATCAGGAAACGCGATTGGTGGGTTGAGTGTTGGTGAGCCGGAAGCGATGATGTATGAATTTACAGAACTTTGTTGTGATAATCTGCCCACAGCAAAACCACGGTATTTAATGGGAGTAGGCACACCCTGGAATATCCTCGAATGTATTGACCTTGGCATTGATATGTTTGATTGTGTAATGCCTACCCGCAATGGCCGGAACGGAATGTTATTTACTACACAGGGAGTGATCAACATCAAAAATAAAAAATGGGCATCCGATTTTTCACCGGTAGATCCCGGCCTGCCTTCTGAGATGAGCCAATATTACAGCAAAGCCTACCTGCGCCATTTATTTGTAGCTGATGAACTATTAGGTTTACAATTGGCCAGTATTCAAAACCTGTCGTTTTATTTATGGCTGGTGGGAGAGGCAAGGAAACATATTGTAGATGGTAGTTTTGCAGGTTGGAAGAAAGAAATGATCCAGATTGTTAAGCAGCGGTTGTGAGGATAAATTTGAAAAATGGAGAATTCCGGTAAAACAGGATTTACAGGTAAGTTAATAATCCACCGTTGCCCATTCACGATTCACAACTTACCATTCACGTTTTAACCTTTCCATCATTGCCCATACCCCGTCCCCCTGTATCTTTGTTTGGATAACAACTAATGAAAATACTCGACTGGTACATACTAAAGAAATTCTTAACCACGTTCTTCTTTGCTATTTTCCTGTTTGCCATTATCGCCGTGGTAGTGGACATTAGTGAAAAAACGGATGATTTCGTAAAATCCGGTCTCGGGGTAAGGCGTATTGTTACACAATATTATTTTGGATTTATCCCCCATATCATCGCTTTATTATTTCCCTTATTTGTATTTATCGCGGTGATATTTTTTACTTCTAAAATGGCCGGCAAAAGTGAAATCATTGCTATACTAGCCAGTGGAACCAGCTACAACCGATGGCTTCGCCCTTATTGGATCGGTGGCGGGATTCTGGCATTAATGCTTTGGTTTGCCAATCAATACGTGGTGCCTAAAGCCAACCAGGTTCGGGGTACATTCGAAGCAAATTATATTGATAAAAATAATTCTTACAACTCCTTATTAAGTACCAGCAGTAATATTTATTTACGGGTTGATTCGTTTACTTATGCGGGCATTTATGCCTATGATACACTCACCAAAAGGGGCGGACCAATTTTTTTATATAAAGTAGATAAAGATAAAGTGATTCAAAATATCCGTGCCGATGCTATTTCCTGGGATACTGCCACTAAAAAATGGAAACTGGAACAACTAATAGACAGAAAATTGCAGCCACTGGCAGAACAGGTAACTATGGACATTACCCGGATAATCAATTTCAACTTCAAACCCTATGACCTTAGCCGGGATAAATACACAAAAGATAAGCTTACCTCAACTGAGCTGGACCGATTTATCAGGTTGGAAGAATTACGTGGATCAGAGGGCTTGAACGACCTGAAAGTTGAACGGTACCGACGGGATGCAACCTGCATTACCGTTCTCTTACTCACCCTGATAGGCGCAGTGGTGGCCGGCCGAAAAGTAAGGGGTGGAAGTGGTGTGCATTTGGCTGTAGGTTTTATGACAGCGGCCTTATTTATCATTACCGACCGTTTTTCTACTATATTCTCTACCAAAGGTAACCTGCCGCCGATAATAGCCGCCTGGATACCTAATATTCTATTCGTTTTTGTATTTATCTATCTCTATCGTAAAGCACCCAAGTAATTTTAGCGTTATTTCTGGCTCGTCCATCCATTTGTTTTGTGGCACAGGCAAGTTGTTTTACCTTTATAGCCTTATATTCAGGCATTTGCTTGCAAGCCCTTAAAAAAGCGATAAAGCAGTCTTGGCCATTAAACAGATTAGTCATGGGAATAGTTAAAGTCCGGTTCAAAGCAAAAACAGAAGCTTCGAATGCAGAGATCAAAGAATTACTGAAAGAACATGGAAACAAGAAAGTAGGTGAAGTAACCCTTTCCCAGGTTTACCAGGGAATGCGTGGTATAACCGGCCTTGTAACGGAAACGAGTTTATTGGATCCACAGGAAGGCATTCGCTTTCGTGGATATTCCATTCCTGAACTTCAGCAAAAACTACCCAAGGCGCCCGATGGGGGCGAACCGTTACCCGAAGGCTTATTTTACCTGATGTTAATAGGTGAATTGCCCGGTGAAGAAGAAGTAACCCACATAACCAACGTATGGCAACGCCGAAGCCATGTGCCCAATTATGTGTTTGCTACTATTGATGCATTGCCTATCAGTGCGCATCCTATGACCATGTTTGTTACAGGTGTAATGGCATTGCAGACCGAAAGTAATTTTGCGAAAGAGTATGCGAAAGGACTTAACAAAAAAGACTACTGGGATTCTATTTATGATGATACGATGGACCTGATAGCCCGCTTACCCCGGATTGCAGCTTATATATATCGCAGAAAATATAAAAATAACGAACATATCCAACCCAATGGCCTACTTGACTGGGCCGGCAACCTTGCACACATGATGGGTTTTGAAGATGAAAGTTTTAAAGAACTTATGCGTTTGTACATGACCATCCATGCCGATCATGAAGGTGGAAACGTATCGGCACATACTACGCATCTCGTAGGATCTGCTTTAAGTGATCCTTTTTTAAGTTATGCGGCTGGAATGAATGGCCTCGCCGGCCCGTTGCACGGATTAGCCAATCAGGAAGTTATCAAATGGATATTTGAAATGCAGGAACAACTGGGTACGGATGAACCTACGAAAGAGCAGATAGCAGATTATGTACAAAAAACATTGGCCTCTGGAAAAGTAGTACCGGGTTATGGCCATGCGGTATTACGTAAAACCGATCCCCGCTTTTCTGCACAGATGGCGTTCGGCAAAAAACATATGCCCGATGATAAATTGGTGAATACGGTTTGGAAGATATATGATACCGTCCCCCCCATCTTACAATCACTCGGCAAGATAAAAAATCCATGGCCCAATGTAGACGCACACAGCGGTGCTTTACTGGTGCATTACGGCATGGTAGAATATGAATTTTACACCGTGCTGTTCGCCGTAAGCCGCGCCCTTGGCGTATTGGCCAGCCTTTGTTGGGATAGGGCCCTGGGCTTCCCGCTGGAAAGACCAAAATCGGTTACTACCGAATCGGTCAAGTTATGGCTAGAGGGTAAAGATGAGATATGGGAATAATCTAACCGTCATTTCGATCGCAGCACTGCCTTAGAAAAGACAGTTCTAAATATAAAAGTCCGCTTAAGTCATACGGTTAGGCGGACTTTTTTTTATATTTATACAAGCCTATTTGTCATAGCCAAATCAACTACTCCAAAGATAGCAGCACTTAAAAAAAGCAACTCCCGAAAAAGTTGCCAAAAAAGTAGCGAAAGTTACCAAATCCACTAAAAAGCAAGCCGGCATCAACATTAAATACGCAGACAAATCTGCCTGGCAGCTGGACCTGGTTATGATTTTTGAAGCCATAAAACAAATGGCCAATCGTTATCAAAATAAGGGAACATTAAAAATGCATACAGGAATTGGCGGGCAGTTTATTTTGATAAGAAATAAGGAAGTGGAGATTGCCGGAAGGAACAGAAGTGAAATATGGTTTGTATCGGCCCTTGTACAAAAAGGGTATGTAAACTTTTATCATATGCCCATTTTTATGAACGACCCGATGAAACAAATGTTTAGCCCCTAATTTATTAAATGCCTGAAAAGGAAAGCCTGTTTCCACATTAAAAAAAATAACCCGGTTATAATGGAAGAGATCGGGAAAGCAATCAGGATTTGATATGACTCTTATGTAAAGACAGGTTGGGTATAGTGAAAGTCAACCAATTAGCCCTTACATCATAAATAATGCATTCCATAAAAAAATTGGAAATGTAATCCGGCGATTGACTAAGGGGGAGGGTATGTAACAAACTATTTTTTGAGGAACTGTAAGCAAAATAAAATACCTGATTGACTTTTGTGATCATACTGGAAGATGGAATTAATTGCCGTCACATAAAAAGACTATGCCTTAAATGGCTAAGTCCCCAATTGCCTGAAACCACTTGTTGTACTAAACCTAACGGTAGTTTGTAAAGCCTCTGATAAATTCAGGGGCTTTTGCTTTGCAATATTATTCAACCAAAAATGATATAAATAAAACAAACAAACTACCGGTCTGCGCACAGCAGCCAACGATTATGTAACCATCGTACAACAAGTTTGCGATAGAGTTACAGGTTTTACCAAACTTTATCAGGATAGGGAACGCTCCATCAATGTGAGTGGTAAAAGTAAAAGCACTCTTACCAACTATAGCAGGCAACTGGCGCATCTGGCACTGCATTTTAATCAGTTACCCACCACATTAGATTCGGAACAGGTATTGGATTACCTGCACTTCGTTAAATCCACGGGAACACCTTCGGCTTCTTTTTTTTAGTTTACCGTCTATGGTATAAGAGCCGCATGCACATTAAGCGGGTTGCCTTTTCAGCAATTTAGCCTGCTCTCTATAGAGCGGCCCAATAAGCTACCGTCGGTACTCAATGCAACTGAAGTAAAACAACTTTTTACAGTTTGCCTCTTACTCAAACATCGCTTACTGCTTAGCTTGTGTTATGGCTGTGGCCTTCGTTGTGGCGAAGTACGCAATCTTCGATTAGGCGATGTAGATCTGGAACGGAGTATGTTGCATATGCGCCAGGGAAAAGGAGGAAAAGATCGCATATTACCCTTAGGCACTATGCTGCAACGGGGTATTAAAACCTATATAGAAACATAGCATCCACAAACTTTTTTGTTTGAAGGCAATGATGGCAAGGCCTTTTCTCAACGCGGTGCACAATGGGCAATGAGCCCGGCATTACAAAAAACCAGTATTGTAAAAGGAGATGTATCGCTGCATACATTACGACATAGTTATACTAGGAATTTATTAGAATAGGGTGTAAGCATCTTAGCCATTAAAGAACTCTCAGGCCATGCACATATTGATACCACTATGATCTATCTGCATTTGGCAAGGCCGGTACTTACGCAGATAATTAGCCCAATGGACACGCTGTATAATCACAAGGGTTAATAACGGTTAAAATAGAAGTGGCTAATGTGCTGAATGCACATTGGTTGCAGGTAGTACAATGTGCTGCTATCAATAGTTGGCAACTGCGTACCCTTAGTAAACTCAGGCGTTGCCGTACCGCTGCCCAGGGCAGCCATGTAGATGGCTGTATCAATTGCGGCTACCTGCGCATTAGTTATAACAGTTGCCGCAACCGGCACTGCCCTAAATGCCAGGGTACACAAAAAGAACAGTGGATACAAAAACTGGAAGCAGAGCTGCTGCCGGGGCCTTATTTTTATGTGGTGTTCACCCTGCCCGATACGCTCCATCAATTGTGTTTGCACCAGCCTGCAACCATGTACAACATTTTGTTTGATGCGGTGTGAGATACGATAAATTGTTTTGGCAAGGATGCAAAATGGCTGGGTGTACAAACAGGTATGATAGCCATTCTGCATACCTGGGGGCAAACAATAAGTCTGCATCCGCACCTGCATTGCATTGTACCCGGAGGTGATTTAACCAAACAAAATAAATGGCGCACGGCAAAATCGCAAGGCAAATATTTGTTTAATGTAAAAGCAATGAGTAGTGTGTTCAGGGGTAAGTTTACTACGCAGCTAAAAAAAGGGATGCCAAAATATATAACAACTGTATTGCAAAACAGTCTTTTCAAACAGCCTTGGGTAGTGTTTGCAAAAAAAGACCGTTTGACAGCCCTCATAGTGTGATAGAATATTTAGAGCCGTATACCCATAAGATAGTCATCAGCAATCACCGTCTGCAAAAACTGGCAAATGGGCAGGTAGATTTTACGTATAAAGATTACCGGCACGGTGCAGTAACAAAAACGATGAACTTAGAAGCGATGGAGTTTATCAGGCGGTTCAGTATGCATATCCTGCCTAAAGGTTTTGTGCACATCCGTCATTATGGAATATTAAGCAGCAGCAGCAAACAAAGATGCGCCGAAGAAATAAAAGCGCAATTGCCCGCAATTAAAATACCGGCAAACATAAAGACCCCAATAAAAAAGGAACCATACAATCACAAGCAATGCCATTGTTGTAAAAAAGAAACCAAGCAAACCATCCTGCAGTTTAAAAATAGGCCCCTCCTGTTTATTGGCAACAAATGGCTATGGATTTAATGCAGGCAATAGCATGATTTTTTTACCTCATCAGTTGTTATGGTATTGCTATGCTTTTACATTAAGAAAATAACAGAAAACCCTATTTAGCCGCTGATTGAATTAATACAGATAAAAATAATAACTCCTCTTCGGGTTAAAATGTGTGACGCTTTATTCTGTAGCTCGCTTAGTTTTCCCGATAATTAATCATCGCGAAATACGCAATCCCCATAATAATAACCCTCTATTTTTCGCCGGTTCCGTACAACTAATACTTAATCGTTGGCCTTTCAGGCCAGCGGTAGTCTTAGTTGTTGTGCGAAAAATTTAGTTAATTAGTACGTTTTTTAAATATAGAAGTGGCAATATTCCTTGGTATCCTAATGGAAATAAATGCCAAAATAAAACCGATAAATCCGTACAAGTTAGAATATCTCTTTTACTGACAGTCAATCTGCTTATTAATATCCGCTTTCCTTTTTGCAAATCTTTTTCGATTTTCTGCCAAGTCTAAAGCAGGATCATTTTTTAGTCTAAGGAGGGCGGTCACCTGTCCATGAATAGACTTATCAATAGAATAATTTATAAAAAATAAACGGAGAGATAAATAAATACACCCAATGAAAGGCAATTTTT
>JAYSXR010000273.1:0-29295 GCA_043717145.1 Chitinophagaceae bacterium
GGGTGCCTCGGATCCATGACCGTTAAATTTTATACCTGTTGCTGCCGATATGTAAGAGAATGCCGCATGGCAATTGGTTGGTGGTATGATAATGCCGGATTGAGTTGCACAAATGACAAAATTACTTTCAACAATATTGGGTGTGCCTACAACCTGTGGATGGTTCGTTATTTTGGCGCCATTGCAGTTTTCAACAATAATGATCAAATTCCGGATATCACCATCGCAGGTAAGAGTATCAGTATAATACCCGTTGGGATTAGTAACTTTGGTATGTGCCATTAAGCATGAATGGTTACTGCTGTCAGAATATATCCTGACTGTTTTGTTTGTTACTGGATGGTTGCTGCTATCCTTTACATATCCTTTTATAATAACTGTATTGGCAAATACATTGGCTTGTAAAACCAGGAAGAAGGCAATCGAGATGAAGCGTATAATTTTTTTCATAACAGGTTTATTAACTTGTATGATAGATACACAGCCATTTATGAGTGCAGCCTGCCACCCGTTTTTTTTTAACAGATTTTCTGATTTGGTGTGCATTTGCCGCTTTATGAAGTATAAAAATGGCTGTTTTCCCGATTTTAGCTATTTCAACCATATAGTAATAAGCTTTCTTGTATTTGGTTGTCAATCCCTACTTTTGCGCCTGTTCTGAAGGGCATTACTTAAAAAATAAATATAATGGCAACTACATCCGACATTAGCCGTGGAATGATCTTGAAGTTAGACGGCAGCTTATATTCCGTAGTAGAATTTGGTGAAAACAAAACAGCAAGGGCCGCTGCTAAAGTATGGGCTAAATTAAAAGGCGTGGACAACAAACGGTCTATCGAGAAAACATGGAACAGTGGTGAGAATATTTTTCCGGTACGGGTAGAAAAAAAGGCTTTCCAGTTTTTGTATAAAGATGATACCGGCTTTAACCTTATGAATAATGAGAATTTCGAGCAGATTGCATTGGCCGAAGAAATGATAGACGCACCACAGTTTCTGATGGAAGGTGCCGAGGTTTTCGTTTTTATCAATACAGAAACCGAACAGCCTATAGGTGCCGAACTTCCTGAAAAAATTGTGGTTAAGATTACTTATTGTGAGCCTGGATTAAGGGGTGATACTGCTACCCGTGCCCTGAAAGCCGCTACAGTGGAAACAGGAGCCACCGTTATGGTGCCCCTTTTCGTAGCAGATGGTGAATTGATCAGGGTTAATACAAAGGATGGGTCTTATGTTGAGCGCGTAAAAGAAGAAAAATAACCTTTCGTTTACCCTTTTGCTGTAGGAGAGTGATTTTACAAACCACCAGTTGAACTGTGCAATATAATTATATGTAAGAAAAGGCAACCTCGTGTTGCTTTTTTTATCTCCGCCAAGAACTCGCAAAAGGATGGGTTATACATTAAATCCGAAATAAAGAAAATCTCCATTTTATCAAAAAAAGGCTATTTTACCCCACTATTTGACCAAAAATTACCGTTTTTACCCCTAAAATCTGCCATTTATGGACTTAAAGCAAATTCACGAATTAATCAAAATCGTCAATAAAAGCAATATTGGTGAGATAAGCATAGAAGATAAGGATGGTAAGGTAACCATCAAACAGAAAGAAGAACCGGCAATAACTGTAGCTGCACCCGCTGCACAAGTATTTACCACCACCCCACAGGAAACGGCCCCAGCTTCTCAACCTGCGGCTCCGGCTGCGGTCCTTAAAGCTGATAACGTGGTTACAATTAAAAGCCCAATGATTGGCACATTCTACCGACGCCCATCTCCCGATAAACCTCTATTAGCAGAAGTAGGAACAGAAATCGCCCCGGGCAAAGTAGTTTGTATTATTGAAGCCATGAAGCTTTTTAATGAAATAGAAAGCGAAATAAAAGGCACTATCGTAAAAGTATTGGTTGACGATGCGAGTCCGGTTGAGTATGATCAGCCTTTGTTTTTGGTAGAACCCGCTTAATCATTTGAAAATGTGGCAATTTGAAAGTTTGGGAATAGATTATCATTTCCGGATTCTTCAATTGCATCCTGATACATTTTCAAATTTTCAAATTTTCAAATTAAAATGATGTTCAAAAAAATATTAATTGCCAACAGGGGAGAGATTGCCTTACGTGTAATAAGAACTTGTAGAGAAATGGGCATTAAAACAGTAGCCGTTTATTCTACTGCCGATAAAGACAGTCTTCATGTGAAGTTTGCCGATGAAGCAGTTTGCATAGGTAAACCGGCCAGCATAGATTCCTACCTGAATATTCCCCATATCATGGCCGCTGCGGAAATTACGAATGCCGATGCGGTGCATCCCGGCTATGGTTTCCTGGCTGAGAATGCAAAATTTTCACAGATATGCGCCGATCATGGCATCAAGTTTATTGGCCCTAACCCGGAAATGATTAATAAGATGGGTGATAAGATCACAGCCAAAGAAACTATGATCAAAGTAGGTGTTCCGGTTGTGCCCGGTGGTGAGGGATTGTTGGAAAGCATCGACCACGCTAAAATATCTGCCAAAGAAGTTGGCTATCCCGTTATTTTAAAAGCAACTGCAGGCGGTGGCGGTAAAGGTATGCGGGTGGTTTGGAATGAAAGTGAAATAGAAAAAGCCTATACCGACGCTAAAATTGAAGCAGCTGCTTCCTTTAAAAACGACGGGATCTACATGGAAAAATTTGTGGAAGAACCCCGCCATATAGAAATACAAATAGCAGGCGACCAATATGGTAATGTTTGCCATTTAAGTGAACGTGATTGTTCTATACAACGCCGTCACCAGAAATTGGTAGAAGAATCGCCATCGCCTTTTATGACCAAAGAGTTGCGCCAGAAAATGGGGGATGCTGCCATTAAAGCTGCATCGGCCATCAATTATGAAAGTGTAGGTACCGTAGAGTTCCTGGTAGATAAGCACCGCAATTTCTACTTCATGGAAATGAATACCCGTATACAGGTAGAACATTGCGTGACGGAGGAGGTTGTTAGTTTTGATCTCATCAAAGAACAGATAAAGATCGCCATGGGTGAGCGTATCTCCGGAAGGAATTATGAGCCGCAGATGCATGCGATCGAATGCCGTATCAATGCAGAAGATCCTTATAATGATTTTCGTCCCTCACCGGGAAAAATCACTGTATTGCATACGCCTGGCGGACATGGTGTTCGTGTAGACAGCCATGTGTATGCCGGTTACGTTATCCCTCCCTATTATGATTCAATGATTGGGAAATTGATTACTGTGGCACAAACAAGGGAAGAAGCGATTGATACCATGTACAGGGCTTTGAGTGAATATGTGATAGAAGGAGTAAAGACAACTATTCCGTTCCATTTACAGTTAATGAAGAACGAAGATTTCAGGAAAGGAAATTTTACCACAAAATTCCTAGAGTCATTTAAGATGAAGTAAGTACAAAAAAAATTGCAGCAGATTCGCAGATTTTTTTATAGTATCTGCGGATTTGTGGCTGCGTTATTTTGTGGATAGATAATTGATGGTTATTTCTGCCCTAATGTATGTTCTTTAAAAAACTGGATGGCCGCCTCTATCTGATCATCAGATAACCCGATGGCTTTGTATCGGTGTTCTCTTTCTTTAAACATTGCTACGGTTCTGCGAATTCTGTTGAAATCGGATTCGGGTATAGTTGCAATAGTTAGTGCCTCTTTTTGTTTCCACACTTCTGTTTCAAACAACATATCAGCCTGCCGTCCGTTGATACCTAATTTATCAATTAGTGGTTTTCGGTTGGGCGTTTTATATAACAATGCCGCTCTTTGTAAGGAAAGGGTATCAAAAATGTGATTGTAAGCCAGTGTAATGACAGCACAAGGTTCGGGATTACCAGCCCTTTCACGTTTAAAATCGGTGAGTGCTTTTACCTGATCACCGGATAGAAAAGCTTTGTATTTTTTGGTTGCTTCCTGTTGCACTTCATTTGCGGTTGCAAATACCTCATTCGTATTCGCATCAATGCTTTTTTGTTGCAGCCTGACCCAATAATCCACGTCGCCCACTTTATCTGCCTGTTCTGGTGTGAATTTTAATTTTTTCAGCAGGTCTGTTTTTTCGCAAAAGCCAAACAATTCCTTTAATTCTTCAGGTGTACGTGTAATTAAAATGTCCTGTGCAGACAGGTTGTTTGTGAAAATGCAACTATAAACAATCGCAAGTGCAATAATTCTTTTTTTCATATGTCTAAATAAGTAGTGTAAAATAAAAATATTTCAAGACATCAATACGTTAAATAATAACGGTGCTCCATTGGAAGCACCGTTATTATTTACAACTGTGTCAGCAATTATTATTTGCCACCACCGCCTGGAGGACGCTGGCGTTGTTGGGCCATAGCTTCCATTACTTTCTTGGTAAGATCGGCACCAATAGCTTTTTCGAGCCTTCTTTGCATTACTTCGTTTACTTCTTTCATTTTCGCAGTTCTTTGCTCCTCGGTCATTTCTCTCATGTTGCCTCTTAAAACCCTCATATCATTGCTAACCGCAATAACAGAATCAGACTGAACATCATTTAATCCCATGCCTTTATTCCTTTCTTTCATCATGGCATTGCGTTGTTCCGGTGTCATTTGCTGACCACCGCCGCCTTGTGCCATTAACGTAGTCATTGAACAACAAAGAACTACGGTTACTAATGCGATTACTTTTTTCATATTTATACGTTTTATTTAAAGATTAGTAAATTAATGATTTTTAAGACTGTCAAATTTACTTTGTCGGTAGAGGGCGTTTCCCAGTCGGCATTTTTTTGTTAATTCTCCGACAGGGCCCAAAAAAACCTGTTCCCGGAAAGCGGAACAGGTTTATAGTTGTGTAGTTAACAAATCCTATCTTAAAAACAGCATCTCGCGGTATTTAGGCAATGTCCATATATCGTCATCTACCAGGTGTTCTAATTTGTCTACATGGTAGCGGATATCATCAAAGAAAGCGGATTTCACTTGGCTTTCATAAGCTATAGCCTTTGTTCGGGTGCTTTCAATATTGTTCACGATCTTTCTTGCTTGCACCATATCATGAACTTTTGCATGGATTACCTGTATATGCTCACTTACGGCTTTCAGGATGGCTAATTGGCTGGCATAAGCCGTTTCGGGCAGGCCGGCTGCTTTTAATCCGTTTACATTCGTTAACAGGTCATTCTGATACTTTACAGCAGCAGGTAGAATGTGGTTAATGGCCAGGTCACCCATAATACGTGCTTCAATCTGTACTTTTTTAATATACTTCTCCAACTCTATCTCATGTCTTGCTTCTAACTCGGAATGGGTATATACACCGTTTGATTCAAAAAGTTTCTTTGCTTTTTCTGTCACCATCGCGTCTAAAGCAATCGGTGTGGTTTTCAGGTTGGGTAAGCCACGACGCTCAGCCTCATGGTGCCACTCATCGCTGTAGCCATCACCTTCAAACAATACTTTTTTGCTTTCAACAATGTATTTCTGGATCACCTGCATAATGGCAATCTCTTTTTTATCGCCTTTTTCCATTAGTGCATCTACATCTATCTTGAATTTCTTCAGGGTATCGGCCATAATGGTATTCAAAACGGTCATGGAAATTGCACAGTTCGCGGAAGAACCCACTGCGCGGAACTCGAATTTATTACCGGTAAAGGCAAAAGGAGATGTACGGTTCCTGTCGGTATTATCCAGCATCAATTCAGGAATACTGCGGTGCAGGTCTAACTTGAGGATGGCTTCATCCTGCTCATCAAATTTGGTATTTACCCTTGTTTCCACATCGGATAAAACTTTGGAAAGATATTGTCCTACAAACACAGATATGATGGCAGGGGGTGCTTCGTTGGCCCCCAAACGGTGATCGTTGGGTGCCGATGCGATTGCTGCCCTCATAATATCTGCATGGTCATGTACTGCTTTGATAATGTTCACAAAGAAAGTAAGGAACATGAGGTTGGTCTTTGGCGTTTTTCCCGGAGCCAGCAGGTTTACGCCTGTATCTGTAGCCATGCTCCAGTTATTGTGCTTACCACTACCGTTAATGCCGGCAAAAGGTTTTTCATGGAGTAATACCACCAGTTTATGACGTTTGGCCACACGGGTCATAACATCCATCAATAAGGCATTATGGTCAACAGCAATATTTACTTCTTCAAAAATAGGGGCACACTCATATTGTGCAGGTGCCACTTCATTATGTCGGGTACGTAAAGGGATACCCAATTTGTAGGCTTCCTGCTCGTAATCCCGCATAAAAGCATATACCCTTTCGGGAATGGAACCAAAGTAATGATCTTCTAACTGTTGGCCTTTAGCGGGTGCAGCACCAAATACAGTACGTCCGCATTGCACTAAGTCAGGACGGGCATTGACAAGATTTTCATCAATAACAAAATATTCCTGTTCCCAACCAAGTGTGGCTGTTACTTTGGTTATGTTTTTATCAAAATAATTACAAACATCTACGGCCGATTTATTCAATGCCTCCAATGCTTTGAGCAAAGGTGCTTTATAGTCTAAGGATTCGCCTGTATAAGATACAAATATGGTAGGCACACACAAGGTTCTGCCCTTGCCTATTTCAATAATAAATGGGGGAGAGGATGGATCCCATGCCGTATAACCACGTGCTTCAAATGTTGCACGCAAGCCACCGCTCGGGAATGAAGAGGCATCGGGTTCCTGCTGAATCAGGGCAGCACCGTCAAATTCTTCAATGGCGGTACCATCACTTTTTAAAGTAAAGAACGAATCATGCTTTTCTGCCGTTGTACCGGTTAAAGGTTGAAACCAGTGTGTATAGTGGGTAACCCCTTTGCTTTCTGCCCAGGCACGGATACCGGTAGCAATCTGGTTGGCCACAGTTCGGTCAATCTTTTTACCGCCGCGGATACTAGTTACCAGGCTTTTATATGCCTCATCACTTAAAAACTCACGGGCTGTTTTTGTGGTAAAAACATTTTCATTAAAAATACCGGTTATTTTAGTACTCGAAGGAATGGGTACACCACTTGTTTCATTGGTAATACTGCCAATAGCATTAAATCGTAAAGACATAGTGTTTATTTTTTTTAACAACCCAAAATACGCTTAAAATTTTCAAAAAATCAACTAAAAAAAAATTTATAGGCTAAAAAAGATGGAAAATGTGGAGAAATTAAAACATAGAATTATTTTTAATGTATTTTCTGAAATGACCAATTTGTTGATATAATATTTTTCAGCAGCATTTTCAGTCCATTGTAACTATTTACCTGCTATTCCGTTGAAAGTAAAAATCACTTATCCAAACCCTAAAAACATGAAGAAATTAATAGTCATCGCAGTATTATTGACCGGTTTGCAGTCGTTTGCTCAATGGCCATGGGAAAAAATAGAGGGTAATGGCAAAATAATAAAAGAAACCAGGTCGGTTAGTGGTTACACAGCTGTCGCCTCCTCCGGTTCATGGGACGTGATGGTCGCTTATGGTGAGAGTAACGCTATCCAGGTAGAAGGAGATGATAACCTGATTCATTATATTGAGACAGTAGTAGAGAACGGTACGCTTTCTATCAAAGCCAAAAAAAACATTAACCTGCGCTCTAAGAATAAGATTAGCATATATGTATCCCTGACGCGGCTAACCGGTATAAGCTTGTCGGGCAGTGGTGATATTATTGGTGAAGGGAAATTCAGCAATAATGAGAAATCCTATTTTAAACTGTCCGGATCTGGCAATATAAAATTTTCATTTGCTAAAATAAAGGAAGTGGAGGTGGGTATTTCAGGAAGTGGCAACATCCGTTTATCCGGCCTGGCCAATAAGGTGGAAGCGCATATAAGCGGCAGTGGAAACGTAGATTGCAGTGATTTGATTTGTGATGATGCTACGGTGCGTGTAAGCGGCAGTGGCAATGTAAAATTAAATGTAAATAAAAGTGTAGATGCCACCATTAGCGGCAGTGGAAATGTTACCTACAAAGGGGTGGCCACTGATGTAAAAAAACATGTGTCTGGCAGCGGGCGGTTGGTAAAAGCATAAATATTATTATCTTATCAGATCAATTCCCATGGTACATAGTTATGTGCCATGGGTTTCTTTTTTACCTGCAAAACTTCATCTTGCCTCTTAATCGTACTTTCTTACCTTCGCGGCATCATGGAAATTACCGTCAAAACTGCCGAACAACTTCGCTTGACAGCGGATGAATTTGAACTCATCAAACAGAAATTGGGGCGTGTTCCCAACTTTACTGAACTATGTGCTTTCAGTGGTATGTGGAGCGAACATTGCAGTTATAAAAATTCCATTAAATGGTTGAAAACCCTCCCGCGTGATGGTGGCCGTATGCTGGTAGCGGCTGGTGAAGAGAATGCAGGACTAATGGATATGGGCAATGGTTTTGGGGTGGTGTTTAAAATTGAAAGTCATAATCACCCGAGTGCCATCGAACCCTTTCAGGGAGCAGCAACGGGTGTGGGAGGTATTCAGCGCGATATTTTTACCATGGGCGCCAGGCCCATTGCTTCACTTAATAGTTTACGCTTCGGTAATTTAAAAGATAAAAAAACACAACGTTTATTAAGTGGTGTGGTACATGGTATCGGTCACTATGGTAATTGCTTTGGTGTGCCCACAGTTGGTGGTGAAGTATATTTTGAAGATTGTTATCATACCAATCCGTTGGTTAATGCTATGAGTGTGGGTATTATGAAAAACGAAAAAATGGTTAGTGCCACAGCAGAAGGATCAGGTAACCCTGTTTTTTTTGTAGGCAGTGCCACCGGTAAGGATGGTATTGGCGGGGCCTCTTTTGCATCGGCAAATATTACGGCAGAAAGTACAGAAGAATTACCTGCCGTGCAGGTAGGTGACCCCTTTGAGGAAAAGAAATTACTGGAAGCCTGCCTGGAAGTGATTGAAACAGGAGCGATAATTGGTATGCAGGATATGGGTGCGGCCGGCATTATTTGTTCTACAGCCGAAATGAGTGCCAAAGGTGGCGTAGGTATGCGGATTGATCTGGAAAAAGTACCCACCCGGCAGAAAAATATGAAAGCCTGGGAACTCTTATTAAGTGAAAGTCAGGAAAGGATGTTGGTGGTAGTAGAAAGAGGAAAGGAAGCAGCTGTATTAAAAGTATTCGAAAAATGGGACCTCAGTTGCAGTGAGATAGGACAAGTTACGGACGATGGCCTCCTGAAATTTTATATGCATGGTCAACTCGAAGCAGAGATTCCTGCATATGAATTGGTATTGGGTGGCGGGGCACCGCAATATACAAGGGAATATACAGAACCAAAATATTTTGCGTATATCAAAGCATTTGACCTGAACGCAGTTGCGGATCTGAGCGATATAAAAGCGGTAGCAGAACAACTGATACAGGTTCCTAATATCGCTTCAAAGCGATGGGTATTTACACAGTATGACAGCATGGTGGGTGCAGCCAATGCTTCTACCAATGCGCCTAGCGATGCCTCAATTATTTTAGCAAAAGGAACTGGAAAAGCTTTGGCGATAACGGTTGACTGTAATAGCAAATACGTTTTTGCCGACCCCTATAAAGGAGCAATGATAGCAGTTGCCGAAGCCGCAAGAAATATTGTTTGCAGTGGCGGTGAGCCTATAGGTGTTACCAACTGTCTCAACTTTGGCAATCCATATGATCCCGAAGTGTATTATCAATTTGTGAAAGCGGTTACCGGAATGGGTGAGGCCTGCCGTAAATTTAAAACACCAGTTACAGGTGGAAATGTAAGTTTCTATAATCAAAATCCTGACGGACCTGTATACCCAACCCCAACGATTGGCATGGTAGGTATACTGGATGATTTTGCTAACAGGATGACTTTGAACTATAAAGAAGCCGGTGATATAATCTTGTTGATTGGTAGACAACAAAACGATATTGGCTCATCTGAGTACTTGCATAAGTTGAAGAAAGTTGAATATTCGCCTGCTCCTTATTTTAATCTTGATGAAGAATTGGAAGTACAGGCGTTCATATCAAAAATCATTGCCGAAAAATTAATTAATAGTGCGCACGATATAAGTGAAGGCGGATTGATGGTAACTTTATTGGAAAGTGGTTTCCACCATGATTTTGGTTTTTCTGTTTCTGCGAAACCAACCATTAGGAAAGATGCCTACTGGTTTGGGGAAGCGCAGGGAAGAATAGTGGTTACCTGCTCAACACTGAATGCTGAATGCTTAACACTTAAGGCGAAGGAAGCAGGTATTGAAATAACGGAATTAGGAAAAGTAACTGACGGGAATATACAAGTGAATGGCGAAGACTGGGGTAGTATTATTGATTGGAAAGACAGATATGATACGGCCATTGAAAAAATAATTAATGTGGGAATGGATAATTAGTATGCCTCAAAGAAAATGACAGATCAAAAGGCAAATAATATACAAGGCACTTCTTCCGATACTATCATTGTTACGGGTGCTGCCGGTTTTATTGGCTCATGTATGGTTCAATACCTGAATGAGCAAGGGTATGAAAATCTTGTATTGGTTGATGATTTTGGATTTGAAGAAAAAAGAAAAAACTGGGAGTCAAAAAAATATGCACATATTGTTGAACGGTATCATTTATTTGACTGGCTGGAAGCCCATCAGACTAAGATTGATATTGTTATTCACTTAGGTGCCAGAACCGATACAACTGAATTTGATTATGCCGTACACGAAGAATTAAACGTGCAGTATTCAAAAGCTGTTTGGAAATATTGTACAGATCATTCACTTCCGCTGATTTATGCTTCTTCTGCCGCAACTTATGGTTCTGGCGAGTTAGGGTATAATGATGATCATGAAGTGATTGAAAAGCTGCAGCCTCTCAATGCATATGGCATCAGTAAAAATGAATTTGATAAATGGGCGGTGAAGCAGGTAAAAGAAAAAAAACCGCATCCACCTTTTTGGGCAGGCTTGAAATTCTTTAATGTGTATGGCCCCAATGAATACCATAAAGAAAGAATGGCAAGTGTAATATGGCACGCGTTTAACCAGATTAAAAAAGATGGGGTGGTTAAATTATTTAAAAGCCATAAAAAAGGTTTTAAAGATGGAGAGCAATTACGCGATTTTGTATACGTAAAAGATGTGGTGAATGTGATTGGGTGGATGATGGGATTAATGGATAATAGTGAATGGTCAATAGCCAAAAACGGCCTTTACAATTTAGGCACAGGCAGGGCAAGGACTTTTAATGACCTGGTGAAAGCCACTTTTGCAGGATTGGATAAGGAGCCGCATATTATTTACATAGATATGCCCGAAGATATCAGGGATAAGTACCAATATTTTACCGAGGCGAATATGAAAAAGCTGAAAGATGCAGGATATACCAATGAATTTTATTCCCTCGAAGCAGGTGTGGATGATTATGTACGGGGGTATCTGAAAACTTTACAATACTTTTAAGTCAATAGTCCATTATCTATGGCCTAATAGACATCTCTTCAAAACAAAGCAATCGTTATGGGAAAGAAAATTGCCATCATTGGTGGTGGGAATCTTGGTGCAGCTATGGCTGAAGGTTTGTTTTCCAGCGGGTTTGTTTTACCTGGACAACTGATCGTTACCAAAAGAAATATCACTTCTCTTCAATCCTTGGAAGAAAAAGGTGTGCTGATCAGTAACGACAATGTGCAGGCTGTTAAGTATGCGGATTGGATCGTATTGGCAGTAAAACCGTTCCAGGTTAAAGAAGTGTTAGCCGGTATCCAGCCATATCTCGATCCGAAAAAGCATGTATTAATAAGTGTGGTAACAGGTGTTTGGATAAAAGATATACAGGAAATAGTGGGTGGGCAATTCGCTATCTTCAGGGCTATGCCCAACACGGCTATCGCCATCCGTGAAAGTATGACCTGCGTTTGCGCGCACCAGGCAAATAATGAACAGGTGAAATATGTAACTGATCTTTTTTATCAATTGGGAAGGTCTGTTTTTATTGAAGAGAAATTAATGGATGCTGCAACTGTATTGGGTGCCTGCGGTACCGCTTTTGCCATGCGTTATATCCGTGCCAATATACAAGGTGGTATTGAAATAGGATTCAGTGCCGCTACAGCTTCATTAATAGCCGCGCAAACAGTGAAGGGCGCGGCAGAATTATTATTGCAAAAAAATACACACCCCGAACAGGAGATAGATAAGGTAACCACCCCCAAAGGTTGTACGATTGCCGGATTGAATGAAATGGAACACCAGGGGTTTAGTTCTTCACTGATCAAGGGAATTGTTACCAGCTATAAAAAAATCGTGAATGATATGTGATCAATACTTTTTTTAGGATTTAAATATAAACTTCGTTTTTATGCGGACGAATTTTATAAATAAGCCATTTTGCCGGATTGAAGAAAAAAAACTGAAAGAATACTTTATACATAGCAGACGATTTTTGCCCTGTATTTAAAAAAGTATTCTTTCAGCGTAATAAATTATTTCATATGCTCTTTTAGAAAAGCGATGGCTTTTACATGTGCATCTTCAGTCGCTGCTTTATTAAAACTTGGGTTACTTGGATTGGCAAACCCATGACCGGCATCATATTTAAATGCAGTTATTTTTTTACCTGCCATTTGTATATCTGATTCAAATTTGGTAACCATTTCAGGGGAAGGGCTTCGGTCCTGGTTTCCAAAAAAACCAATAATATCACAATTTAGGGTTTTCAATTTATCCATATTGGTTTCGGGGCGGCCATAATACATAACACAACCTGCTGCCTGTTTGCCAGCCAATAATGTTGTCTGGAGGCTCCACATTCCACCAAAGCACCAGCCAATTGTATAAATTTTTGCATCTGTACCTGCATAGGCCAGGGCACCTTTAATAATGTTTTCCAACCTGTCTGTTTTTGCCAACTGCATTAATTTCATGGCACTGTCAGGTGTTGAGGCTACTCGTCCATCGTAAAGATCAATGGCGAGTACATTTACATTATCCAGTTCTTTGGAAAGAGTTTCACTTTCCCTTTTAATATAATCATTCAATCCCCACCATTCCTGTATCACAAATACCCATTTTTTGGATACTTTCTTACTTTTGATCGCATAGCCCATTGCGGTGGAACCGTCTGCGGCTTTAAAACTAACGGCCTGGCCTGTAGGATCTTCCAGTTTGTAATATCTGGGTGTTTCGTGCAGCATGGCAAAAGCCGGAGTTGCTGCTTCCTGCCTGAATTGCTCCCGTACATCGGCATTAAAACAACTTACATAGCAGGAGGGGGTAAGCAACTGTGGTTCAGGTGCTTTATACCGGTAACTGAGAAAGGCCGCGGTGGCAAAAGCTGCCAGGCCCAACATTAGGATTTTTTTCATATTATTAAATTTTATCAGGAAAGATGTACACCTCAAATTAACACTTTAGGTGAAGGGATGTTTAGTTTTAAGCGGCTATTTTTTTTTGTCAAACTTTTTCATGTAGGTTTGTACGACCTCTGAATATTTTTTACACTGTTCTTTTTCCAAGGTCATCTATTTTACTGTTCGGGCACAAGGGCAATTCGCTGCTTTTTGGTCCGTAATTATTTTTTTTGCCTATAGAGCCGGGAGCATACGTGTGCGACGCAAGGAAGTTCAAATTTGACATAAAGTTTGGTTTAATAAAACCAAACAACACGATAACCGATTAATTAATTACTATGGCCAAATTTATTTTTGTTACCGGTGGTGTAACAAGTAGCTTAGGAAAAGGCATTATTGCAGCTTCGCTTGCAAAGTTATTGCAGGCAAGGGGCTTGCGTGTAACCATTCAAAAATTTGATCCATATATAAATGTTGATCCCGGTACACTTAATCCGTATGAACATGGCGAATGTTATGTAACCGAAGATGGTGCAGAAACTGATCTTGACCTTGGCCATTACGAAAGGTTTTTAAGTATTTACACAACACAGGCCAATAATGTAACTACGGGCCGTATTTACCAAACGGTTATTAATAAAGAAAGGGCAGGTGATTTTTTAGGTAAAACCGTACAGGTAGTGCCGCATATTACAGATGAGATTAAAAGAAGGATGTTATTATTAGGTGCGGATGATAAATATGATGTGATTCTTACAGAAATCGGAGGTACAGTGGGCGATATTGAGAGTTTGCCTTTTATTGAAGCGGTTCGCCAGTTGCAATGGGAACTGCCGGATGAAGATGTAATGGTGGTGCACCTTACCCTGATCCCTTATTTGAAAGCAGCGAAAGAACTTAAAACCAAACCTACCCAGCACAGCGTTAAAATGCTTAGCGAAACAGGTGTACATCCGGATATACTAGTTTGCCGTACAGAAGAGCCTTTAAATAATGATATCAAAAGAAAGATTGCACTATTCTGTAATGTAAAACAGGAAGCGGTAATTGAAGCGATGGATGCTTCCACCATTTATGAAGTACCCTTGTTGATGCTGCGGGAGAAACTCGATCTTATCTGTCTGCGTAAAATGAATATCACAAATTACGGTGAACCCAACCTGGATAAATGGAAAGGGTTCCTGGATAAACTAAAATACCCACGCAGTAAAGTAACGGTTGGCCTTATTGGTAAATATATTGAACTGCAGGATGCTTATAAATCTATCCTTGAGAGTTTTGTACATGCCGGCGCCATGAATGAAGTGAAAGTGCAGGTAGTGAATGTGCACAGCGAATTCATCACAGCAGAAAATGTAGCTGAAAAACTGGATGGGCTTGACGGATTATTAGTGGCCCCGGGCTTTGGTCACCGTGGCATTGAAGGTAAAATTGTTGCCGTTCAATATGCACGGGAAAATGGCTTACCATTCTTTGGAATTTGCCTTGGCATGCAGATGGCGGTAATTGAATATGCCAGGAATGTATTGGGATTAAAAAATGCGCATTCTACTGAGATGGATGACTCTACCAACCACGCAGTCATCAACATGATGGAAGAACAAAAGAAAATAAAAATGATGGGTGGAACGATGCGTTTGGGATCATATCCCTGTGAGATCAAGGAAGGGACGCTGGCGCACACTATTTACGGACAAACCAATATCAGCGAAAGACACCGCCACCGGTATGAATTTAATAATGAATACCTGGCACAATTCGAATCAAATGGTATGGTAGCCAGCGGATGTAACCCCGAAACAGGACTTGTGGAAATAATGGAAATACCCGCCCACCCTTTCTTTATTGGCGTCCAATATCATCCTGAATTAAAAAGCACTGTTGAACAACCAGCACCATTGTTTGTAAGCTTTATTGATGCAGCAAAGAAATATAATGATAAAAAGAGCTCATTTAAAACAGCGTCATTGCAGGATGCTTTAATATGATTTTGCGTAGCATTATATCCTAAATTTTTCACGCCAACTGGCCAGAGAGCAAAGCCGCAATGAACCATTCTTTGCGGCTTTGCTCTTTTTATACTAACGTGCAATATTCTTGATAGTAAAGATTCCTTGCTTTGTGGTGGGTATTCTTCCGGCAATTGAGTATTTTCAGTCACCTAAAATAGTCAGGTTATGAAAAAATACAGATTAGCCACAGGATTTATCTTTATAATTATTTTTTCTTCTTTGAATGCCCAACCTCCTGGTGGTTTCAAGTGGACACGCGATGGTAACGGATATTTCACAACTGAAGGGGGTGAAATTATAAAAAACGAGTTGCCTTCTTTAGCTAAAATAGTAATTGTTCCTAAAGTATTATTAAAACCCAAAAACGATACGGCTTCTCTTAATATCCGTAATTTTTTCTTTTCAGGTGATGATAAAAAAATACTCATCTATACCAATTCCAAAAAGGTATGGCGGGAAGATACCCGCGGTGATTACTGGTTACTGAACCTGGCCGATAACAGCTTGCGGCAAATAGGAAAAACACGCCCGAGATCTTCTTTGATGTTTGCCAAATTTTCACCTGACGGTAATAAAGTGGCTTATGTAAGCGAATACAATATTTATATGGAAGATATAGCAAGCAGTAAGGTAACACCTTTAACAACTGGCGGAACGCGTAAACTGATCAATGGTACATTTGATTGGGTATATGAAGAAGAGTTTGGCTGCCGCGATGGTTTTCGCTGGAGCCCGGATAGTAAAAAAATTGCTTACTGGCAGATAAATGCGGGCAACGTAAAAAGTTACCTGATGCTGAATACAACTGATTCTATCTATCCTTTTGCTGTGCCTGTTGAATATCCTACCGCGGGCGAAGCACCATCACCTTATAAAATAGGAGTGGTGGATATTGCAACCACCAAAACCAATTGGATGAATATCCCCACGGATCCGGTTTTACAATCATATGTGCCAAGGATGGAATGGGCCGGCAATAGTAACCAACTAATCCTGCAGCACCTTAACCGTAAACAGAATGTTTGTAACCTCTTGCTCAGCGATGCAGTTACCGGAAAATCCACTTCTATTTACCACGAAACAGAAACTGCATGGATTGATGAAGCTTCCTCATTGGCAGATAGGTTCTGGTTAAATGATGGCAAAGAATTTATGTGGACCAGCGACAAGGATGGCTGGAGGCACCTGTACAGGATGGGCATTGATGGGAAAGGTGAAAAGCTGATCACCAAAGGGAACTACGATATTATGGGTGTATTTGCTATTGATGAAGAAAGGGGGTATGTGTATTATTATGCCACACCCGATAATGCCACACAACGTTATTTGTACAGGACAAAACTGGATGGAACCGGCTATGCAGAAAGGGTGTCGCCAGCTAATCAAAATGGCACACATACTTATGCCGTAACGCCAACAGGCAGATTTGCACAACATACATTCTCTAATTACTATACCCCTCCTTCAAGGGAATGGGTGACATTGCCTGATCATAAAACCTTTAATGGGGATAATGTAAACAATGCTGTGGCAAAAGCCGATAAAAGTAAATCGAACGTAGAATTCTTTAAAGTAAAAACTGCAGAAGGTGTTGAAATGGATGCGTGGATGGTAAAGCCTGCTAATTTTGACACAACTAAAAAATACCCGGTCGTATTTTATGTATATACCGAGCCGGCCGGACAAAATGCAAAAGACCTGTATGGTGCCGGTAACAATTTTATGTATAAAGGAAGTATGGCAAATGACGGATACATATATATAACCGTGGATAACCGGGGTACGCCGGCACCCAAAGGAAGGGAATGGCGCAAATCTATCTATCGGAAAATAGGACAGCTAAATATCCGCGACCAGGCATTGGCTGCAAAAGAAATTTTAAAATGGCCTTACGTGGATACTTCCCGTGTGGCTGTATGGGGCTGGAGTGGTGGTGGCTCAGCTACTTTGGGATTAATGTTTCAATATCCTGAGATATATAAAACCGGTATAGCCATTGCAGCGGTAGGAAACCAGCTTACCTATGATAATATTTACCAGGAACGTTATATGGGCCTGCCCCAGGAAAACCGGGAAGATTTTGTAAAAGGTTCACCGATCACCTATGCCAAAAACCTGAAGGGTCATTTGCTTTACATTCACGGAACAGGTGATGATAATGTGCACTATAATAATGCAGAACAGCTGATCAATGAATTGGTAGCAAATGGAAAACAATTTCAGCTGATGAGCTACCCTAACAGAACCCACGGTATTTCTGAAGGAAAAGGAACAACAGCTCATTTACAACAATTGTATACTGATTATTTAAGGATGTATTGCCCGCCAGGAGGGCGGTAATATTTTTAATCAATGCTGTCCGGTTTATTATTGAATAACCCCTTTACTATTTAGTATTCCTTCAATTCTCCTGCTTTGTCAACATATCCTTTTTCATATCATCCCACATCGAATCAAAACTTTTTGTCTCGCCCTCTTTCCATGCCTGGATCTGTGCCCGCATTTTCTCTTTTCTTTCCAGTTCGGATTCTGTAAAAAAATCTTTGATAAAAACCGAGTCCTGCTCAAAGGCAGTTTGGTTATATAATTCTTTTAAAGCGAGTTCCCTTTGGTGATTGTTTCGGGTAAGTTCTTTTTCAATCTGTTCGCGCAACAGTACTTTTTCTTCATACGTTCCTTCGGGTAAAAGTGTTTTGGCAATTACAGGCATTAACTCTATCAACAACAAAATAGCCACTAATAAATAATATCTGAAAGCAATAGCCGTATTATTCTGCACCAAGTGATTCAATGCTTCAATCCTTGTGATAAACCCGTCATTTAATAAAGCCGTGAATGCCTGTTGTTCTTTTTGAATAGAAGCATCTATCACCATTAATGCACTATCTGTACTCTTAATCTGTGGTAATACATCTGCTTCTGTTTGCTGGTAACCCGCATCTAATTTTTGGTATTCTGCCTGCTTTGCCTGGGCAATATCTTTTAAGCCGATTTTTTTACTACCACCTGTACCATCGGTTTCTTTAATAAAGGCATCACGTGAAGCAGATACTTCATTATAGCGGGTGATTAATTGTTGTTCAAGCGACTTCTTTTTTTGAACGAGTGCAGATCTTCCGGCATAATAAACCGAATCCTGTTTTTGCTGTTTATCTTTTTTTCGTTGCTCATTATCTAAAGAAATCTGTACGTGAATTTCTTTGTCAAACAGATATAATAAGGCCGGTTGGGCCATGAACAGTCCAATGGTAACCGCCAGTAAGCCACGTAACAGCAACGGAGCGTATTTCTTTTTATTCGAACGATTGATGCCCTTTATTAACGAACGGTCAATAGTAAGAATAATACCACCCATGAACAGTCCCAGTAATGCAGCAATCAAAAAATTATTTACTACTGTACTGAAAAAATAAGTCCAGGCAAGTGTAGCAAATACCCAGGTTCCCAAAACCGTCATGCCCACAATGGCATACCGGTTTCTGTCAACTACACAATCGCCCAACAGATCTTCCTCAGCCGTTGACAGCCACCATAAAAAACGGGTCCAGCGTGTGGGCGCATAATTTTCCCTCCGGGAAATTGGGGTTGTATTTTCCTGCATAAAAAAGGTTTAGGTTGTGATAAAGTGGTAGATGTTGAAAATAACCTTTGGTTGAGGGAGAGACAGCATAAAGAAACGATGAAAAACCGGTATTTACAGTCGTCCGGGAGGTTTTAGGGCTATTTTAACGGGTTCTGAACTTGTGGTAGCCAGTCTTCAATCCAAATACTACCTTTGCCGCTCAATAAAATCTTGTATGAAGACGGATAAGAATACGGTCGTTGGTTTTGTATTACTGGGTATTTTATTTTTTGCCTACTTCTGGTACAGCAATAAGCAACAAAGTGAATTGCTGGTGATCAAGCAAAAGCAGGAAGATTCCATCCGGCGGGTGAATGCAGCTATTATAAAACCGCAGGATGTGGCTCTTGCGCGCATAGATTCTTTAAAAAGGGATTCTGCCAGCAGGGTTTCAGCAGCAGGTGATTTTACAGCAGCAGCCATCAGTACAGAACAATTGGTGGTAATCAGTAATGAAGTGATGACGGTAACCTTCTCCACCAAAGGAGCCCAGGTAAAAACGGTTGAACTTAAAAATTACACTTCAGTTGATGGTAAAAAAGTGGTGTTGGTCAATGACCAATTGGGTTATAATATCAATACTTCTGCTAACCAGGCATCGCCCACGGCTAATTTATTTTTTGCGGCTTCGCAACCGGTTACCAATACCGATAGTACAAAAACCATCAGCTTTACTTTGGCCGGTGCCAATGGTGAAAGCATTACGCACCAATACATCATCAAACCTAAGGAGTACATGATGGATTGGAATGTGATGATGACTGGTGCGGATAAATTACTCAGCCAGGGACAACTGAATCTGCAATGGCATGCAGCTACCTATCAACATGAAAAAACAGCAGCTTATGAAAGGCAGATGTCGAATATCTGTTTTTCTGAAGGCGATAGTTTTGATTATATCTCTGTCAAAACAGAAAGAAAATTTGAGAAACCGGTACAATGGTTAAGCGTGGTACAACAATTTTTCAACAGTACCCTGATTGCGAAAAACAGTTTTACAGGCGGTCAGATTAACTGGGCACGTAAAACAGATTCAAGCAATGCATTAGCCACAGCCGATGCAAGCCTGCAAATGAAATTGCCCCTTACCGCTTCTGTGAATATACCTTTCCAGCTATATTTCGGGCCGAGCGATTATACCATATTGCAGAAACAGGCACCCGAAATGGATAAGATCGTGAACCTGGGAAGGGATATGTATTCTTTTGTACGGCCCATCAACAAATACATTATCAAAAATGTGTTTGATTTCTTTGCGGGATTTGTAAAGAATTTTGGATGGGTTGTATTGCTGCTGACTTTATTTATCCGTTTGGTAACTGCTCCTTTAACTTATACCAGTTACCTGAGTGGCGCAAAAATGAAAGTATTGCGTCCCGAACTGGATACGCTGAAAAAGAAATTCGGAACCGACCAGCAGGGATTTGCCATGGAACAGATGAAATTATTTAGGGAAGCGGGTGTAAACCCACTGGGTGGCTGTATTCCGGCCTTACTTCAGATACCAATCTTCTTTGCCCTGTATAGTTTCTTTAACTCAAATATTTCTTTGCGCGGGCAGGATTTTTTATGGAGCAAAGACCTTTCATCTTACGATTCAATCGCACATTTGCCTTTTACTATACCCGCCTATGGCGATCATGTGAGTTTGTTTACCATTACGGCGGTAGCTACTAGCTTCCTGATATCTATTTATAATATGAGTATGACACCCACCCAGGATAACCCTGCGTTGAAATACATGCCTTATATTTTTCCATTCATGTTATTATTCATCTTTAACAAATTGCCATCGGCCCTTACCTGGAATTATACGGTTTCAAACGTAATAACTTTAGGCCTGCAATTTGTAATACAGAACTATATCATTAATCATGATAAAATATTAGCCAAGATAGATGAGAAACGAAAAACACCTAAAACAAAAAGTAAATGGCAGCAACGATACGACCAAATGATGGACAGCCAAAAAAAGTTGCAGGACCTGAAGGATAAAACGCCGAAAAAGAAGTAAGGCTAATCGGAAATTTTAGAGATTGTCTTTCAATTTCAAAATTTATTAATTAGCAAAATATCTAACGTAGTATTAAAATAACAGTCAGATGAAAATTTTTTTTGTAAGTTTTTGCTTTTTATGTGTGATGCATAACCAAGCAGGTGCACAACAAAGGGTGGTAGCAGACTGTACGATTACCTATGCCATTAGTACCGATGAAAGTGCCGGTGATAAATCAGCGATCGAATCATTAAAAGCCAGTACGAAAACGGTTTATATCAAAGCAAACGACAGCCGTACTGACCTGGTGAGCCCATCGTTCACACAAACGCTTTTGTATAATAAGACTGGGGGAACAGCTATTATCCTGCGTGAATTTGGGAATAATAAATTCATGACCAGGCTTGACAACAGCAAGTGGGTAGCTGAAAATAAAAAGTATGAAGGCATGAAGATCACCTATGTAAGCGGGGATATAAAAACGATCCTGGGGTATGAGTGTAAAAAAGCAGTGCTGGAACTAAAAGATGGCAGCACGTTTACTTTGTATTATGCAACCAATATTGTTCCTTCAGTAAAAGAATTTGAATACCAGTTTAAAGATATACCGGGATTTGTGCTTGAGTTTGAATCGCAGGAAACAGATAGTAAGAAAATAAAATATACGGCTACCAAAATAAACCTAAGCCCTGTTCAGGCTTCACGCTTCGACTTACCAACTAGCGGGTACAGAATACTAAATTAATGTTGTTGTGGAGAAGGCGTCTTAAACTTGGAAGCCTTTACTTTAAACTTATAAGGGTAAATATAAGTTGTATTACCGTTATCAAAACGTAACATAGAATTTACTTCAACACCTGAAAAAGTTCCTTTAGAAGATGACATACTTTGTGCACCCTTATATTGAAGCCCAGATTTAATGGAAGAAAAAGACAATCCTTTATGAGATAAAGAACTCAGATTTTTTAGAGAATATTTGCTGTTTTTGCTTTTTTCATCTGCAATGCTCGTAAATGAGAAAGCAGCATATGCTACCTGTATACCCATCGCAAGAAGGGCAACAAAAGTGGCTTTTTTTATGTATTGCTTTGAACTCATCTGGACAAAAATAAGGATTTCCCAAATAATACACAATTCTCATTTTATTAACCAGACGTTAACAAAACAAAAAAGTTATAAAAAACATGAAAAAAATTGCTTTTTTGTCTTAAATTGTATAAACCTTATAGCCAGATGCGAGATAATCCGTACCGCGAAGACCGCGAAGAGCTAAAAGAACTCCTGAAACAGTACCATAACCTGAAGAATGGCCGTCAACATTCCTTTATTGAAGAAGACGCTTTTGAACGTATAATAGACCATTTTGACGAAAAAGATAACCTTCCTGAGGCTTTGGAAGCCTCTGAAATAGGCTTATCGCAGTTTCCTTATTCTTCTCAATTAATGATTAAAAAGGCTGATCTACTGTTGGCTTCCCGCAAATACAGGGAAGCGCTAGATGTGCTGGAAGTGGCAGAATTGTATGATAGCAGCGATCTGAATCTCTATATCCTCAAAACAGATGCTTACCTGGCGCTTGACCAACAAGCCCAGGCAGTAGAGTTGCTGGAAGCTGCTTTGTTGCTATTTGAAGGGGCGGAAAGACTTGACTTGTTATTTGAACTGGCAGATGTGTACGACGATTATGAAGAGTTTGATAAAGTATTTGATTGTTTGAAATTGATATTGGAAGAAGAGCCGAATAATGAAGAAGCTTTATACAAAATATGTTTCTGGACAGATTTTACCGGTCGTAATGAAGAAAGCATTTGTTTGCACCAACAGATAATCGAAGATTTTCCATTTAGCGAACTGGCATGGTTTAACCTCGCTGCGGCTTACCAGGGATTAAAATTGTACGAAAAGTCAATTGATGCTTACCAATATGCAGTTGCGATTGATGAAAAATTTGATTATGCTTACCGGAATATGGGAGATGCCTATCTCCGCTTAAGAAAATATAAGGAAGCGATTGAAGTACTTGAAAAAGTGCTCGAACTTACCCGGCCCGAAGATGTAATTTATGAAGCCATTGGTCACTGCTACCACCGGATGGCAAATTATGCGCAAGCAAGGTTCCACTATAAAAAAGCGGTTCACCTTAACCCCGATGACAGTAAACTTCATTATAAAATAGCGGTAACTTATATGCTGGAAGAGCAGTGGCAAAGTGCTGTAAAACAATTGGAAAATGCCATGCGCATACACCGTACGGTACCTGAGTATAACCTTGCCATGGGCGAATGTAAAATGAACTTGAAGCAGCATAAAGATGCGATACAATATTTTACTGCCGTAGTCCGTCATAAACCCAGGAATGTGGCGGGATGGGAGGCATTGATCCGTTGCCTGTTAAAAGCCGAGTTCCACGATGAAGCCATTGAACAATGCGTGGCAGCTATGAAAGCAACTGATGGGAAACCGGTATTTCTTTTTTATTACAGTACCGTTTTATTCGCGCTGGGCAAGTCAAAAGATGCTTTATTGAAATTGGAAATGGCCATGGAGAAAGCACCGCGGCAGTTAAAAAAATTTATAGAACTCAATCCCTCCATTTTGCAAAATAACCAGGTGGTGGATATTGTTGCACGGTATAAAAAAGGAAAAAAGATATAAACGATTGGCACTTCAAAAGGTAGGCATACGCAAGTCACCCGATTATCATATTTTTGCCGCCTTAAAGAACCACTATGAATTTTAATCTGACACAAATACCTTTTCGCACACCACAACCGAGGACTTCAGGATTAACGATGGTAATGGATAAAGGCCTTAGTATTCGTGAGGTTCATGATTTTATGAGTGTATGCGGACCACATACCGATATTGTGAAGCTGGGATTTGGAACATCCTTCGTTACCCCTAACCTTAGAGAGAAAATTGAAGCATACCAATCTTATAATGTGCCCATATACTTTGGCGGCACTTTATTTGAAGCATTCCTGATACGTAACCAGTTTGATGATTATATAGCAATATGTAAAGATTATGGTATCGGCTATGTGGAAGTAAGCGATGGGTCCATCAGCATACCACATGCTGAGAAATGCGGGTATATTGAAAAACTAACCAAACATGCAACGGTATTAAGTGAAGTGGGTAGTAAAGATGCGGCACATATCATACCGCCCTATAAATGGATAGAACTGATGCGTGCCGAACTGGAAGCAGGCTCTTCCTATGTGATAGCCGAAGCGCGTGAAGCCGGAACAGTGGGCATTTATCGTGGTACCGGCGAAGTAAGGGAAGGGTTGGTACAGGAAATACTTACGCAGATACCTGAAGAAAAAATTATTTGGGAGGCCCCGCAAAAAGCACAGCAATTATACTTTTTGGAACTGATCGGTTGCAATGTGAACCTGGGCAATATCGCACCCAATGAAGTAATTCCGTTGGAAGCCATGCGTATCGGTTTGCGAGGAGATACTTTTGATTTGTACTTAGACAAAAAATAAGCCATGCGCCGATTTGGGTTGATAGGGTTTCCTTTATCTCATTCATTCTCACAAAAATATTTCAACGAAAAGTTTGCGCTATTGGGATTGACCGATTACGTTTATGAAAATTTTTCTTTAAAAGATATTGGTGAATTGACCGCCGTATTGCAAACGCCCGATCTCTGTGGTTTGAACATAACTATCCCCTATAAAAAGCAGTCGCTTGATTTTTTAACTGATGCTTCTGATGTGGTTACAGCAATCGGGGCATGTAACTGTATCAACCTAAAAGATGGTAAAATAGCCGGTCACAATACTGATGTGGTGGGGTTTGAACAATCCCTATTGCCTTTTCTGCTACCTCAGCATACCAGGGCATTGGTATTGGGTACTGGCGGAGCTTCTGCAGCTGTAGAATTTGTATTGCAAAAATTGGGTATACCCTTTCAATCTGTTTCGAGAACAGCTTCAGATACATCGATCGCTTATGATGCGGTTGATGCGGACATGATCGCATCACATCAATTACTGATTAACACAACACCATTGGGCATGTATCCTAACGCGGATGAATGCCCTGCCATCCCTTACCAACACCTCACATCTAAACACCATCTTTACGATCTTATTTATAATCCCGCAGAGACCAGATTTTTAGAAAAAGGAAGGTTACGGGGGACTACTACACAAAATGGTCAGGAAATGTTGATACTGCAGGCGGAAGAGAGTTGGCGGATATGGAACACATAAGTTTTATGAGACTTAAGTTTTTTGACTCTTGATTACTTTCCATTGATTATTTTTCTTTTCCAACAAGAAAATTTCTCCATATCCGAAATGTGGGATTGTTACATAATTAAGCAAAATAGCAGCACTAGTTTTAAGTTTATTATAAAACACATTTGAAAACAGCATCTTCCGATAATTCTAACGTTGTCATCAATACCCTCTTCCTTTGCTTTTACACGAATCAAAATCACTTTCTCTAATTCATGTAAACTTATATACTGGTTAAAAAAAATATTGGAAAGAAGGTTCTCAAGTGGATCATTGGCATTCACATCATAACGGTGAAATTTAATAAACCTGGAGAGATCATTTATGTCCTCCCGGAAAACATGCCCAAGGCTGTCTTTTACAATTAAGTAAACAGCAGCCGTAACTATTAGAAACCGGATACTGTCATCATATTTATTAATCTGTTCTGGATGCGTTTCCCCATTGACAATGGGCATCAGCTAATAATAATATCTTGCAGAATTAGCATTACTCAAGGTTTTGTTGATACATACTGCAACTTCAGCCTGCACGTTTTGGTCGGGAGGAACCGCTTTAGGTTTCTTTTAGCAGGCGAAAAGGGTAAATAATATCAGAATTAAAAAACAGATACGGATTATCATTGAATATAAGATTCTTTTCAATCGGTTTTCCATACGCTATTTGATTGATGGGTAAGTTTTTGCATTACTTCCGGTGGTAAAGCCACTTTCTTCTTGTTCGCATAATCAAAAAAAAGCATACCTGTTTTGGCTTTACCTGCTAAGGCATGTTCTTCGCCATTAATTACTTCCAGTTGATAGAAAATATCAAAACCTAATTTATCAAATCCATCAGCTGCAACAGAAATCTTTAGCTGGTCACCGTAATTCAATTCTTTTTTATATTCAATGGCCGCATCTGTCATGATCAATCCAAAACCGGCAATGGATAACTCTTCATAACCATGCGATTTTAAAAATTGCTGGCGTGCTTCCTGTATCAACGACAAAAAACTATCGTTACCCACATGGCCGCCATAATTCAAATCAGTTACACGGATAGTTAAGATAGTGGCGAAATAAAAATTTGCTGGCAGGTCTATTTTAATCCGATTCATACGGTCTTTTGGTTTAAAAAATGGATCAGTTTAGCTACCGCTTTCTGCCTATGACTATAGGTTGTTTTTTGGGCCATCGTCATTTCTGCAAAACTGATACCGGCACCAGTTGGAATGAATATCGGATCATAACCAAAGCCCTGTACCCCCTTCTGTTCGGTAATGATATCGCCTTGGCAGCTTCCTTCAAACAAATATTCTTTACTTTCCAATACCAATGAGATAACCGTTCTGAAACGCGCTTTTCTATTGTTAATATTTTGCAGGTTAAGCAGTAACTTATCAATATTATCTTGAAAATTTCTTCCGTTTCCTGCGTAGCGGGCACTTTTTACGCCGGGTTCACCGTTGAGTGCTTCCACTTCGAGCCCGGTATCTTCACTAAAACAATTCTGGTGCGTGAGACGATAAATGGTTTGCGATTTTTCTGTGGCATTAGCGTCCAGCGTATCATGAGGTTCAGGAATATCAATGTCTATCCCGGCTTCTTGTAAAGTGATGATCTTGAACTGTTCGCCAATCACATACCTTATCTCCTCTACTTTGTGTTGGTTGTTAGTGGCGAAAATTAATGTTGTTTTCATGGAGGTTCAATTTACTATTTTATACAAAACATGTTTTTGTAACGAATGCCCTTTTTGCTGTAGCGGATAATCAAATTCACCTGCTTTCTGCATGCCAATTTTTTTCTTTACCTGGTCTGACTTTGCATTCTGAACAGCAGTGAATGAACAAACATCTTTAAACGCCAATGTTTTAAAACCATATACCAGGCAGGCTTTCGCTGCTTCGATAGCAAAACCACGGTTCCAGCTGGAAGCTGCCAGTCGCCAGCCAATCTCCATACAGGGCGTAAAACTGGCATCAAATGCAGGATGCGAAAAGCCGGTAAACCCTATAAAAAAATGATCTTCTTTTTTCTCAAGCGCAAAATGGCTGTAACCAACTTTTGTTATGTGTTCTGTTAAATAGCCGATATGCTGTAGACTTTGTTCAGCCGTTAGGGTGGAGGGGAAAAATTTTATGACTTTTTCGTCATTGTTCATTGTAATATATGCCGCCTTATCATCGGGCTGCCATTGCCTGCGATATAATCGTTCCGTTTCAATAAAAATTTTGGGAATCATGGGATGACCGTATTCATTAAATAGTAAACATTTTTTTTAACGATAACCATAATTTACTTTTTTCTAATTTGGCTTCCTGACTGGCGCCAAGCATAGTATCTAAAGAAGGAGCCAGTAAAAAGCTACAATTGTCGTGGTGCTGTACCTGATAATTGGGCATGGTAAAAGGAATTTGTATTTGTTTGGCAGTTACTCCAAAAAGCAATACAAAATTGGGTGTAAGCTTTTCTTTCAGGAAGGCGTAGCTTACAGGATCATTGTGATAATTAACGATAGCTACATCCCCCAGGTTTAGTTTACAGGCACCAAGAATGGTTGATAAAAACGCTAAAGCCTCATCCTGTAAGTAAACAGCCTCCTTTTCACTGATAATCAAGGTTATTTTTTGTAAATTGCTGCCCAAATACCAAGCACGTTCGGTTGTTGCCATAGCCTTAACCGGTATTGATTTTTTAGTCATAAGTTCCTCGTTTACAATAACAAGGCTGTTTTTGTATAGGTCGGCAATTAAGAAGTCCGGTAACTGACTATTTTCTAAATTCATGCGGGTTATAAATATTAACGATTGTTAGTTTTTAAATTTTTTGTTTATTTGCGTCAAATATAAAACTATGGTAGCAGCACTGGACATAAACATTACGAAAGTTGAGACGAGTAAGTTGACAAAAATGACCCTCGAGAACCTTCCTTTTGGACGTTATTTTACCGATCATATGCTTGAAGCGGATTTTGAAAATGGGGAATGGAAAAATGTAGAGATCAAGCCTTACCAGCCGCTTTTATTAGAACCCTCAACCGCTGCCCTGCATTATGGCCAGGCCATTTTTGAAGGCATCAAAGCCTATAAGGATGCTCAAGGCAATGCTGCCATTTTCCGACCTTACGATAATTTTAAACGTTTCAATATTTCAGCTGAGCGCATGAATATGCCGGTTGTTCCCGAAGAGATTTTTATGGAGGGACTGCGTATGTTGGTGGAACTGGATAAGAACTGGATACCTTCCATGCCTGATCACTCTTTATACATTCGCCCGTTTATGTTTTCATCAGACCCGGTAATCGGGGTGAAGCCTTCGGATACTTATAAATTTCTCATCCTGCTTAGCCCCACGGGTCCCTATTATACCGCCCCTATGAAGATTTATGTAGAAGAAAAATATACCCGTGCCTCTCCGGGTGGTGTTGGCTTTTCAAAAAATGCAGGTAATTATGGTGCCAGCATGCTGGCTACTTCTAATGCCAAGAAAGCAGGGTATGACCAGGTTTTATGGACAGATGCATTCGAACATAAATACCTGCAGGAAGTAGGTACTATGAATGTATTTTTTGTGATTGGTAATAAAGCCATCACCCCATCATTAGAAGACGGAACTATTTTGGCGGGTGTAACCCGGGATAGTGTTCTGGTTGTTTTGAAAGAAATGGGTCTGGAAGTTGCAGAGACGAAAATTACTATTGATGAACTGAAGGCCTCACATGCTTCAGGTGAATTAAAGGAAGTATTTGGTACCGGTACAGCAGCTACAATTTCTTTGATTAAAGAACTGCGTTATAAAGAGTACGTAATGCATTTTGATACCGATAACTGGAAGATAGCCCCCGAGGTGAAAAAACGCCTTAATGCCATCCGTGAAGGGAAGGCGGAGGATACACATGGTTGGATGTATAAAGTATAACCTGTTTTCGGTTGATGCTTGAATGCTAACAATGAATAAAGGGTTTAATTCTTAATTATTTTTTGCGTAACGCGTTGCGTTCCACAACTTACTTCGAGCAAATACATACCGCTTATTAAATCAGTAACAGAAATAGTTACCTGGCCTTCTTTTTGTAAACACAGTGCCAAACTTTTCATAGTAGTTCCCGCCAGGTTTGTAATCCGGACAGTGGTATT
>JAYSXR010000274.1:0-3160 GCA_043717145.1 Chitinophagaceae bacterium
TGTCTATATCAGTCAGTTTGGTATCAAGATAGATAAGTTTATCATTAACAGCCGGTCCCGTCAAAGCCCTCAGATCACTGATGAGGATGTTTACTGAAGGTTGGGTGTAATGATGGGGCATAATTAAGCACTTATCTGTGAATGGTATTTTCTGGTATTAAATTACGGATTATTAATTACGAGATAGTCTAAAATAAACTGTGTCTAGAGTTAAGTAATTAACTTTAAAACTCAGACAATGGAAAACAACAATCCCAACAAATTACCTTATTGTACATTCGTAATTAATAATTCGTAATTGATTTCAGAATCTAATCACTGCAATATATTCTTTATAAAAGGTTATTCATTGCGGCGGATAAGCAAGATTTTTTACCTTTTAACCCCTTAACTTATTCATATTGCTAATCCCTGCCTGCAATGGCTGACAGAAAGAGTTCTCCACTAGATGCGAGCCTGCTATAGGGACCAGTTTTTTTAAATGATGCCTTTAGCACTGCAGTCGAAGTGTGTGATACAACGAAGCCGGGCATTAAACCAAAAGGCCCGACCGAAACAATACCATTAATTTTACCGTTAATCTATTCAGAAACAACCCGTATCAATATTGCCACCAAATCATCAATATCTGATTATCTTCGGGATAACAACCTAACCATTACTACTAAACCAAGTTATATGCAACCTGTTCTCTCACTGAATGGTATTACCAAATCGTATGGGCAAATACAGGCGTTAAAGGGCGTTTCTTATGAAGTGCCGGAAGGTTCTGTATTTGGCATCCTAGGTCCCAATGGCAGTGGTAAAACAACCATGCTGAGCATCATACTTGATATATTAAAACCCGATGCCGGCAGTTTTGCCTGGTTTGGTCAGCCCGGCTCACCGGATACAAGAAAGCAGATCGGTTCTTTATTAGAGACTCCGAATTTTTATCACTATTTATCCGCCGTGGATAATCTGAATATTACCCAAGCCATCAGCGGCCGCGGCGATGCAGCTGAAATTGACCGTGTACTGGAAATTGTAAAATTAACCGAGCGTAAAAGAAGCCGGTTCAGTGCCTACAGCCTGGGTATGAAACAAAGATTGGCCATTGCTGCTGCACTTTTGGGCGATCCGCAGGTATTGGTTTTTGATGAACCCACCAACGGGCTTGATCCGGTAGGTATTGCAGAAATACGTGAACTGATCAAAGAACTTGCCCGGCGGGGAAAGACAATTATTATGGCAAGCCATTTATTAGATGAGGTTGAAAAAATTTGCACACATGTGGCGATAATGAAAAGAGGCACCTTATTAATTGCAGGACAAGTAGACGAAGTTTTGGCCAATGAGGATATTGTGGAAGTGTCTTCCAATGACCCGCATGCATTGCTCGCCTTACTTTCCAGCTTCACGGGTTATACTCACATTAAACAGGATGGAAAACTGATACAGCTTTTCTTTCCTTTTGGTACGGCCAGGCTGGAAGAAATTAACCGTTTCTGTTTTGAAAAAGGCATTATCCTAAATTTACTATTGGTAAAAAAGAAAAGCCTTGAGACCAAATTCTTTGAATTAACCAACGACTAATTTTAAACTGCTTATCATGCTCGCGCTTATAAAAATTGAATGGCTTAAAATAAAAAAATATCCGGCTTTCTGGTGGATGCTGGGCATTGTGACATTGACCTATCCTGGTATTAACGCTATGACCTATTATGGTTATTTAAAAGCTATTACCGGAAAGGAAATGGCCAATAATGTGGCAAAACTTTTACTGGGCAACCCTTTTTCTTTCCCGGAAACATGGCATTCGGTAGCGTATTTTTCGTCGTTTTTTATTTTATTGCCATCTATATTGGTGATCATGCTGGTAACTAATGAATATACGTTCAAAACCCACCGTCAAAATATTATTGACGGCTGGAGCAGGGCACAGTTCATTACCAGTAAATTGTTTGATGTGATGATCGTTTCAATCGTAGCCACTGTTGTATATCTTTTAGTAGCCGGTAGTTTTGGCATATATGCAGACAGTTCCAATTTATTCCAATGGAGCTCTCAACTGCAGTATATACCTTTGTTTTTATTACAAACCTTTGCACAGTTATCTATTGCTTTTTTATTGGGATACCTGGTAAAAAAAGCTTTCATTGCTTTGGGCATTTTTCTTTTTTATTATTTGGTGGTAGAAAACATTGCTGTGGGGTATGCGAAGTTTAAAATGGATGATATTGGCAGGTTCCTGCCATTCGAAATATCAGACCGCATTATTCCTGCCCCTGCTTTTTTCTCAAGGTTTGGAAAAGATGCCAAAGCCAGTTACGACCATGCTTTAGGCCTTGTTCCCGAGCATGTCGCCTACACTATCGTGTTAACCGCAGCTATCTGGCTGATTTGTTATGCGGTGCATAATCGAAGAGATCTGTAACTACCGCTGTAAATCTCTGCTTACATCCGTAATCTATGTGTTAAAATAATTACTAAAGCCCTAGTGGTTTTTTTAACACAGAGTGCTCGGAGGGAGTTTATTTACTCAATGCCGCTAATGCTTTTTCAATAGTCGGGTATTGAAAATTGAAATCGGTTGCTTGTATTTTACGGCAATTGACCGTAGCACTTTTTAACACTTCAATACTCATTTCACCCAATACAATTTTAAGAACCCAGGATGGGATATAGATGGGTATGTAAAAATTTCCCCGCATTTGTTTTGCCAAGGCGAGTGTGAGGTATTTATTGGTTACCGGATGGCCGGCCACTGCATTATAAGCCCCGTTCATTTCTTCCTTTTCAACAGCATGAATATACATACGACAAAGATCGTCAACATGTATCCAGCTAATTACCTGTTGGCCATTACCTAAAATAGCGGCAATACCTGCCTTTAACGGTTTCCTGAATTCTGCCAGCGCACCACCTGTATTACTTAATACAATACCGGTTCTTAATTTCACCAACCGTTTACCTGATTGTGTAACAGGTTCTATACTTTTTTCCCATAGCCTGCAGGTTTCACCTAAAAATTCTGTATCAGCTTTTGCATCTTCCGTAAATCCATTTTTCAGGGTGGCATCAGTATCGGCACCATACCAACCGATAGCAGAAGAACTGACCACTGCTTTTACATTGTTCGGTATTTCTTTCAATGCTTTCACAATAAGTGCACTGCTCT
>JAYSXR010000275.1:0-3159 GCA_043717145.1 Chitinophagaceae bacterium
TAAGTGTTTACGAAGGGGCTATTGCGCCGTGGAAGGGTGAAAAACTGGGTTGGTGGCGCGAACAGTTTGTAAAAGGGGCAGGTAAATTTAATTTCCCCATTCACAAACCTGTTATTGATCTGAGCAAAGAACAGTATCAACAATTATGGGAGGGAAGTGGTGTTGTTCAGGGGATTAATGATTTTTTTAAAGAGGTAGAACAGAATTTATATAAAGTTCAGTACCGGGTATTATTGAGCCGGTACCGTGGAAGGACCAATTGCCCGGATTGTAAAGGTTACCGCTTGCGCAAAGAAGCATTGTATGTGAAAGTGGCTGGCAAACATATTGGCGAATTGTGCCAATGGCAGGTGCGCGACCTGAAAACATGGTTTAATCAATTGTCAATATCTGCACATGATCAACAAGTAGCAAAAAGAATATTGATAGAAGTGAACCAACGTTTAGAAACCTTGATAGATGTAGGTTTGGGCTACCTTACCTTAAACCGGTTGGCCAATTCGTTAAGTGGCGGCGAAAGCCAGCGTATACAGCTTACGCGCAGCTTGGGTAGTAACCTCACCAATTCATTATACATACTGGATGAGCCTTCTATTGGCCTGCACTCAAGGGATACGGTACGATTGATCAGTGTATTAAAATCATTGCGCGACCTCGGTAATACCGTTGTAGTGGTGGAGCATGATGAAATGATGATGCGTGAAGCGGATTATATTATTGATATGGGCCCCCTTGCATCGCATTTGGGTGGTGAAGTAGTTGCGGTGGGTAATTATAATGAGATAACAGCTAACCCGGAAAGCTTAACCGGCAAATACCTTACCGGAAAATTAAGTATCGATGCGCCAAAATCAGTAAGAAAATGGAACCGAAGTATTGTGGTGGAAAATGCAAGACAAAATAACCTGAAAGATATTACGGTTACATTTCCATTGAATACACTTTGTGTGGTAAGCGGGGTAAGTGGAAGCGGTAAAACCACGTTGGTAAAACAAGTGCTGGTGCCTGCATTACGAAAACTGAAAGGCGAATTTTCTGAGAAAGTGGGCTTGCATAAAAATATCACAGGCGATATAGATTATATCTCTCAGATAGAAATGGTTGATCAAAACCCCATAGGCAAATCATCACGCAGTAACCCCATTACTTATATTAAGGCGTATGATCATATCCGCGACCTGTATGCTAAACAATCGTTGTCTAAAACACGCGGCTTTCAACCCAAACATTTTTCTTTTAATGTAGATGGAGGCCGTTGCGATACCTGTAAAGGCGAAGGCGAGCAGGTTGTAGAAATGCAGTTCCTGGCCGATGTGCACCTTACCTGTGAATCATGCTGTGGCAAGCGTTTTAAAGAAGAGGTCTTGGAAGTGCAGTACAAAGGTAAAAGTGTGTTTGATGTATTGGAAATGAGTGTAGATGAAGCCATTGATTTTTTTGTTGATGAGAAGCCCATAAAAAATGCCATCCAGACTTTGCAGGATGTAGGCCTTGGCTATATCAAACTGGGCCAGAGCAGTGATACGTTAAGTGGTGGTGAAGCGCAACGCGTAAAACTCGCCAGCTTTCTGGGCAAAGGAAAAAATCTAGGCCATATGCTGTTTGTTTTTGATGAGCCTACCACCGGTTTGCATTTTCATGATATCAAAAAATTACTGGCATCCTTCAATGCATTAATAGAACAGGGGCATTCATTGATTGTGATAGAACACAACACCGATGTAATCAAATGCGCCGATTGGATAATAGACCTCGGCCCCGAGGCAGGGGATGCAGGCGGGAACCTTGTATACGCAGGCATTCCGGCAGGGATTAAAAAAGTAAAAAGCAGTTATACAGGCGCGTTTTTATAAAAATATTCCCTTAGCGCAACCTGTCTACACTTTTTATTAGCTTTTCGTCTTTATAAATTCCCCTTATCGCCATCAATAAAAAAGCGGGTATACAAAATACCAATAGGGAGGTGAGCACATAAGTGCCCTCACCAGGGATGAAATTTTTTGTTTGCAAGTAATACAAAACAATATTTATAATTGAAACACCCACTATCGCGGCTGTAATTTTAAGTTGCATTTTTCTGTCGTTATATAAAAAAATAGAAACCAGCGAGGCAATAGCAATGCCAACGGTAAGGACCATGATGATCATATTGCTCATCCCTGTTAAAGAAACAAATTGCTTCTCATTAATATATGTCTTATCATTCATTACAAGCTTGTTACCACTGAAAAAGGAAACCTTCAGTGTTATAAAAGCCATTGCTGAAGCAAAAAGTAACCACAGGGTTTGTAAACGTTGTATCATGGTATTTTTTTTATAACCCTCCCGGAAAACTGAAGGGTGCTGTACGGTGTTTTTAAAATACAAGTTACTCTTTTTAACTGCTTTAACCTTTTTCACCAGGCCAGGTGCCTCACCCCATCTCAGGATACAAAACAAACTGTGTCATAAAATCATTCACCTCTTTCTTAACTGCTCCCAAAATTACCTGATCTTCTGCGTTCATTAAAATCTTATCAATACAATCTACCACAAACTGCATGTGCTCTTCTTTCATTCCCCTTGTTGTGATGGCGGGAACGCCGAGACGTATACCGGAAGTGACAAACGCACTCTTATCATCATAAGGCACCATATTTTTATTAGCTGTGATATCGGCCATTACCATAGCCTGTTCTGCTTTTTTACCGCTGATATTTTTATTACGCAGGTCAATTAACACCAAATGATTATCTGTTCCACCGCTGATGATATTATATTCTTTGGCAACAAATGCTTTGGCAAGTGCCTGCGAATTTTTAATCACCTGGTTGGCATACCCCGTGAATTCATCACTTAATATTTCACCAAAAGCAATGGCTTTGGCTGCAATCACATGCTCCAATGGGCCGCCCTGGATACCGGGGAAAACGGCCATATCCATTAGGTTACTCATCATGCGGATATTGCCTTTCACATCTTTCAAACCAAATGGGTTTTCAAAATCTTTCCGCATCATAATAATGCCACCACGCGGCCCACGTAATGTTTTATGGGTAGTAGAGGTTACAAAATGGCAATGATCAAATGGATCGTTCAATAGTTTTTTAGCAATTAGTCCGGCGGGGTGGGCAATATCGGCCATAACAAGGGCACCAACTTCATCTGCCACTTTGCGGA
>JAYSXR010000276.1:0-9421 GCA_043717145.1 Chitinophagaceae bacterium
ATTTGAAATTTCTTCATGCTGAACTCTCCCGCATGACCGAAAAGATCGCCTTCCAACTCCGCTGCGACAACCGTCTCACAGGCTGTGTATCCGTCAAGATCCGTTACACTGATTTTGAAACACACAATATCCAGAAAGCGATACCCGCCTCTAACCAGGATCATATTTTGCTCAAAACTGTGAAGGAATTATTTTTAAAACTCTATACCCGCAGAGTTCTTGTACGACTGATTGGTATCCGGTTTACCAATCTTCTGCCAGGCAACTATCAAATTAATTTATTTGACGACACGCAGGAAAAAGTTCGACTGTACCAGCAGATTGACAGCATCAAAAAACAATTTGGAGAGAGCCTACTACAAAGGGGAGTCGGAATATCATCCCGTTAATCTTCAATCATCATTTCTTTAAGCCACTTTAGATAACCGGATAAGCCCATACCTTGTGAGTTTTTTTTGATTTCGGTTATCATACTATTAAAATTAGAACTTGTAACTAAGGTGAATTCTTGAATAAGTGATAACCCCCCGAGTTGTGGTTTATGTAATGCAGCGAACCAAGTATCCATTAATAAATGGAACAACGTCAAAAGCGAACAAAAAAGTATAACTCTATTAGGATGTAAAAATGCTAAACTTGTTCTTGCAAGCGGTCATTTTTAGGCAAGTTGCAGAAGTGTTATAGCAAGTTTACTAGCCACTGATTTCTACGTGATGCTTTGGGTTATCCTATTTATTCATAAGCACCATTTCTTCATCGTCTTAACATAAGTTATAACCAATAGAGACAGCAGGATGAAAGCGGCAAGTATGTATCCGCTATTTAAAAGCGCAATACTATAACCGAGCTCGTTTACGTTAATAAAAGGATAAGGATAAAATCCAGATATGCTCCCGCGTAATAAAATGAACATTAAGTATAGAAATGGGTAAACCAGCCATAAGAAGATACTTTTCCATTGAAGATTTACTTTGGGTGTGGTTATAACCCAATATAATACAAACAAGATGGGTATTATCGTATGAAGTAATTCATCGACTATGCGTTGCAAGCCCTGCGGGGCCCACAAGTAACGCAAAATAATATTGTATACTCCCCCGACAACAATGATATACACCATAGTTGCAGTAAGTACGCCTGGTTTGGTGAAAAATCCATCTTTACCTGACCTTGTTTTCAGAAACAGGGCAGTAAAACAACACGCAACCAGAATATTTGTTAGAATGGTATAAAAGCTAAAGAACCTGACCACAGTTTCAGGAAAAGATGCAATGCGGTTCATGATAATGAGAATAAACTGAAGCAGTACAGTCAACCAAACGGTAAGTGCACAGATAACCAAAAACAATGATTTCATTCTGTTGAATTTCAATTCCATAAATTCTTGCGATTTTATTTAAAAAATGGGATATGGTTACAAACGCCGACGGATCACTTTGTCGTTTTTATTAAGGACATTCTGATATCTTCCAGGTTATCAATTTTAGGTTTAATGGTGCCTTTCAGGGGATTATCCATGTCACGTATAGCGTGTATAGAAAAGGTTACCAACACTAAGAAAATCAAGGGAACCAGCAGATGCCTCCCACCCTCATAAAAACCATTCATAAAGCCTACCAGGATACTTATTAATAAGGAGGCTACAATTAGTAACAGGATGATCAATAAGGGTATTCTTTCAGCAAACGAATAAGTGACGGCATGGAAACCAGAACTTAAACTATTATAGTGAGGATACAGGCCATGAAGTTCAACTTTAGTATCTGCCCCACCATTGCCTATGCTGAGTATATCAGTCAGGTATTGCCCATTCAAATCTTCAGTTTGCGCTTTGATTTTCTCTGCCTGCCTGTAATCACCGGCAGAATAAAAGGCAATTTGCTGATCCGTATATTTGATTAAGTACTTTTTTGTAATTTTTTTATAATCTTCAGAGTACAACAGGCTTTCTCTTCGCAGCGCGGCAATAGCATCAGCGTCCCTATGAACTAATGAAGTACGTTCTCGCATAACATTATTGGAAGCAAGAAAAGTAAAGGACAATAACAAGGCAAAAAAACCAATAATAGGGCCTTCAGTACCGGAAGGGCTCCAAATTTTACCTTTCCTTTTATACCTCAGTTTTGCTATTAAATATCCTGCTATGAGCATTCCAACTAAGATGACCGGGTATAAAAGAGAAAACAGGGTGGAATCAATAAAATACCGAAGCATCATCCATGGTTTTAGGCAGGATGAAAGTTACGATTTTATATTTAACAAAATTAGCACTGTCATTGACGGCTACATAATCCACTATCCAATTTCCCCTTTTATAATAATCAGATGTTGCAATCCCTAATCATGCATCATGCGCTCCATTTCGGTGGTTACAATGTCCTGTACATCCGGTTTTACTTGCAAATAATTTCGCTGCCTAAAGCAGTGGTCGATTTTGTAAATAACAGGTATTTTAGATAATCATCTATCTCTTTTTAAAACTTTTATGGTCATTGATGATTTCGCAATGAAATTTTTTTAGTTAGTTCTTGTTATCAGGGTCATTTGCTTGTAAAATAAACGGGCAAACCAGTTATATGGGCAGTTCAGTCCAAAAACACTGGATCATAGAAAAAACATTTGCCTGGCTTTATAATTTTATTGACTCGTAATCAATTACGAGAAAACGCCCGAATCTGCTATCAATTACATCTATTTGGCGAGGATGTGCCTAATGGTAAAAATATTAATTAACTCAAACAGTTTCAAATTACCGGAATATAAATATCAAACGTTGTCCCTTTGTTTAGTTCACCGGTGGCTTTTATAATGCCATTATGGTTCTCAACAATTTTTTTCACAATAGCAAGTCCAATCCCGGTACCTGCATATGCTTCCTGGCTATGCAGTCTTTGAAATACCTTAAAAATACGGTCATTGAAATGGGGTTCAAAACCAATACCCTGGTCGGAAACAATGATGTGACAATATTCTTTTCCTTCTGGCAGATTTGCTGCAGGTACTTCCTCGCCTTTTATAATACTGCTTGTTATGATAATTTTCGGCGGGATACCGGGTTTTGAAAATTTGAGCGCATTCCCAATCAGGTTTAGCATAAGTTGGCGAAACTGGAAAGGAATCACGCGGGCCATTCCAAGTTTGCCGGTTTCAATTGTTGCTTTTGTTTCTTGTATTATTTCTTTAAAATCCGCTGTTACTGCTGTTATTATGGTATCCAGATCCACAGTTTCAAATTCGCTTTCCGATACTTTAAGGCGGGAGAAGGCGAGCAAATCCTGAATGAGTTGCTGCATCCTTTTGGCGGTTTCCTGAATTCTGTTAAAATATCTTTTCCCATTTTCAGACAAAATTCCGGATTCTTTTTCAAAAATAATCGAACTGAAGGTTTGAATTTTCCGAAGTTGTTCCTGCAAATCATGGCTCGATACATATGTAAATTCTTCAAGCTCCTTGTTCATCTTTTCAAGTTGACGGTTTTTCTCCGCCAATGTTTTATTATATTTTTCAAGGACTTCCTCATACTTAATCCGCTCCATTTCTATTTCGGTCCGTTTGGCTACAATTTTTAAAATAGAGGACACGGTTTCGGGGTCGTCTATTTTTGTTTCGTGCATTACCGCAATCAATCCAATGGCATGCCCCTCTGAATCATGTAATGGGAAACCGATATATCCTTCCACATTAAATTGAATGAGTGTTTGATTTTTCGGGAAGGTTACCCGGCAATTTTCGGGATACGAATAAAGCGTAGCGCGAATAACCTGCTCACAGGGACCGTCAGGCAATGGATATTTAATATTTTTAACCAATGAACCAAAAGCACTAAGGGCAATTGTTTGAATAGAGAATTTATCTTTACCATCATGCTCAAGTTTGCCTATGAATATATAATCAATTTTAGTGAGTTCAGCAATATATACTACAGCTGCATTAAAAAATTCATCGTGAAAATTATAGGCGGCAAATCTTTCAGAAAAGTCTGTCAAAAAACGTTTATTGTATTTGCTCAGTGCTATTTCTGAGTTTTTCTGCTGGAGTGATTCGTTTGCCTCTTTTAACGCCAGTGTTCTTTCAGTCACTTTTTCTTCTAATTGTTCTTCTGCTTTTTTTTGTTCATTGATATCTGTGTTGGTTCCAACCCAGCGGACAATTTCCCCCGTACTATTGTGTATAGGAGTTACACGCGTAAGAAATTGGTGAAAGATGCCATCGGCCCTTCTTAACGGGAAAACCATTTCAAAAGGCAGTCCGTTGCTTATAGAATGTTGCCACCGTTCAAGCACAGACGGTAATGTTTCGGGATTATGTACAGACTTCCATCCCCATCCTTCCATGTCTTCCAGAGTGGTTCCTGTGTACGCATACCATGACTCATTGTACCAGAAAATCCAGCCTTCGCTGTCCGCAATCCAGGCAAGATTCTGAATGTTATTGGCAAGGGTACTGAATAGTTCTTTACTTACTTCTACTTTTTTGCGGGCATTCACCTGGTCGGTAACTTCAACGGCAATCACAAAAATGCCGTCAATATTTCCTTGTATGTCTTTTAATGGTTGATAGATAAAATTGAAAAAGCCCTCTTTATTACTCCCGTCACCCTTGTTAAGCGCTGCAGGAATTTCATTACCCAGAAAAGGGGTCCCTGTTTTATATACTTCATCCAGAAATTCATAAATTCCCTGCCCCTCAAGTTCAGGCAATGCTTCTCTTATGGGCTTCCCAATAACATCTCTATGTCCAATATGCTGCATATAGAGTTCATTGGCAAGCTCATAAATATGCTTTGGCCCGCGAAGAATACAAAGGATGGCGGGGGCTTGCAAAAATAAATTTTGTATTTCCTGGCGTGCATTCTGTTCCATCAACAGTAATTGCTGATTTTTTTGCTCCAAAATTTTCGTCGCTGTAATATCGATACACACAGACACATTCAGCAGATCATTTTGGGGCCCGTTTACCAATGAAATACTGTTACTTACCCATATTATTGAACCATCTTTTTTAAGATACCTTTTTTCGATAAAAAATCTATCCCCAATTTTTACATGTTCCTTGAGTAATTGTACACTTCTTTGCATATCATCCGGATGCGTAATGTCCTGCATACAGCTGTGTAGAAGTTCCACTTTGGAATAGCCTGTTATTTCGCAGAACCGATCATTTACTTCCCTGAATTTCCCGGTATTATCGGTTTGTGAAATGCCGGCGTTAACCTGCCTGATGATGTTGGCCAGGTGCTGCTCACTAATTTCTATTATCTTTTGAGCATCTATCTGCGGCGTGATATCAATTAATGTATTAATGGCACCGAAAATTTTCCCATCAGCATCATAAAGCGGTTGAGGGTGGGGTATGACTGAACGTTTAGATCCGTCCGGTCGCTCAATAAGAATTTCCGTATTAACAATTCTCCCTTCACAGATGGCAATTGCCATTGGGCATTCCTCAGGCGCGATGGGAATTCCCTCTTTGTCGTATATTTTCCACCAACCACACCATTTATCTTTCCCTATTTCGGGGTTGCGTCCCCACAACTGCACAGCTGCTTCATTATATAATTCAATATATCCTTCGGCATCACAGGTGTAAACGGCTATAGGCAGTCGGTGGATCAACTCGGCATATCGCTTTTCGCTCAGCTTAATTCGTGTGTCCAGCGCATGGTTTTCCTTCTGTAATTCATACAGCTCTTTAAGACCTGAATCAAGTAAATGACGGTAGTCTTTATTAATAAGTTCCTGCGAAGGATTTTCTTTTACCTTGGCTTCTGCAACTGATAAAAGCTGTATCAAGTGATTGGCAATTTTTTCCATGCCTTCCAATCCGCTCCTTGCTTCTATTACTTTACCGCTTTTATACAAGGCAACCAGTTCTTTTGCGGAAGTATGTATAGCGGCGTGTACGCGTTCCAGTTCATGTATTTCCGGGATATGGTCATATTGCTGCAGGGCATGACCATAAATCCATTTCCCAACAGCACATTCAAAATGTGAAACCACCGGTGCTTCATCCATGTCAGCCCCATACAAAATGGAACGAAGCCTTGATTTAAACAAAAGATGCTTTGTTCTTGCCTGTTCAAAATCCAATTGTATAAAATCTGCTTTTAAATTGGCATCCATTTTTAATAAGCTGGTTAGAGAAGGTTACATTTAATAATTCATTCTATGCTTGATTACCGGTCAGCACAAACTGTTCCTTTGAAGGTTGGATTAAGTCATGTTTTGCAATGATGCTAAGCGCCTGGCTAATCACATTTTTGAGCTGCGAAAATTCTGGAGGCTTCAGAATATAATATTGCACTCCTTTTTTGTAAAGCAGGTTCACAATATCCTGGTCAAACGAAGTAGAAAAAATAAATATGGGTAACTGACTGAGTTTATGATTCTGTTTTATTTCTGTCAGGCATTCAAATCCGTTTTTACGGGGCATATTAAGGTCGAGGAAAAGCGCATGCGGCAAAACATCTGAGTTTTTTGTAAGAAACTGCATTAGCTGATCACCGTCATGAACAGCAAAAAGCTGTGCCGGTACCCGTAGTTCTTCCAGTGCCTTTTCAAAAAAGAAACAATCATCTTTATCATCGTCGGAAAGCAGGATGAAAAGTTGGTTATCTGCCATATTCAAAAGCTGTTTAAGTTAAATAAGTAAAATATCTATTGGGCGTGTATCAGAATAAAATTTGTCAGCCTGCCACTGACTGTAAACTACTTTTTCACTGTATTCAGGTGGTAAATTATAAAAAAATAATTGAATATGAAGCCAAAACCAAAATTAGTTAAGAAAGGCAAATTTACTTGTCGCGTTTGGTACTCATCGCCAATCAAAAATACCACTCACTTTAGAGGCAGTATTTACTACTAACAATGAATGGAGATGATAGGTTAAGGTGAACTGGGGAATGGGGATCAATTTGCTTGGATTTTCCAGACATACTATTTGTGACTAAAAAAAGTGCCTTTAAGTCGCATTTTTAATATTGTGGATTTCATCTTCTTATTCTTAGATTCTAAAGAATTACTTGTCTTTCTCCAGAAAACTTTTAAGATTTCCGATAGGAACATCAAAGACTTCAGTTAATACAAATGGCTGATCTATATTATTCCTTTTATCATTAAAAAAAATTATGTTCTATTAGTTTAGGGGCTTGTACAACAGTCAGACTTGATAATCCGGTCTTTTGTTTTTCCACCTATATTTTCTACCTTACTCATTCAACTCACAACCGACATGTCCAAACGAGCTCTTGCTTTCATATCGGCCATTTGTATGACCATGGTCATTGCCCAGTATGCCATCTGCCAGGATAGGGCAACGATCGTTACTCCTGCAGTTAGCCTGCGTATTGACTCAACCCTGAAAAGCTTTATCGATGCGGGTAAACTCGCGGGCGTATCTGCTTTGGTGTATGAGAACGGGAACGAAGTTTACTACAATGCTTTTGGCTATGCGGACCGGGAGGCGGCAACGCCAATGAGCCGCAACACTATTGTTCGGATCTTCTCCATGACCAAACCTATTACTGGTGTGGCCCTAATGACCCTTTATGAAAAAGGGGCCTTCCAACTGGACGATCCGCTTTCCAAATATGCACCCGAGTTTGCTGATATGAAAGTATTTAAGGGTGTAGATGGCAACGGAAACCCGATACTTGAACCCGCAAAAAGACCGATTACTATACGAGATATTACCAGGCATACAGCCGGTTTTGCAGGCACAGATATTCCGGCACTCGCGGCACTTGTACGCAAAGCTGATGCAATGAACACTGCTAATACACTCAACGAAATGGCACGCAGGTTGGCCAGCATACCGCTGCAGTTTCATCCTGGCGATGAGTGGGCTTATGGACCATCGGTTGATGTGCAGGCTTTTCTCGTGGAACGTTTGTCGGGAAAACCATACGATGAGTACCTGCAAGAAAATGTATTGCGTCCGATGGGGCTTTCCAAAACAAGATACCTTATTCCTGAAAGCGATCTGCCAATGTTTGCAGCGCTGTATAACCGCACAGATTCAGGCACACTTACCCGCGCACAGGCCAATCCGTTTAACACGAAAAATTGGGCACTTAAACCTGGTGGCTGGGGACTTACCTCCACCCTCGATGATTACATGACTTTTGCGAGGATGTTGGTTAACAACGGTACAGTAAATGGCGTACAGGTGCTCAGACCGGAAACCGTAAAACTCATGTCCACCAACCAGCTTTCCGATACGATTTCCAAGCGCATGTGGCTGTCTAGTAAGGGGCGTGTAGGATTTGGTATCGATTTCGCCGTTCGTACCAACACACCGATTGATGCCGAAGAAAACAACGGTACCGTGGGCGAATTTTTCTGGGATGGAGCTGCCAGCACCCTTTTCTGGGTTGACCCGGTTAATAAGATAACCGCAGTACTGTTTACGCAGCTGTTGCCTTTCGACCGGGTGAAGTTGCATAAAAAGTTCCGTGATGCAATTTACGGCGTTATAAAAACGGCTCAAATCGAAAAATTATCCTACAAATCAATAGCAGATAAATTCGAACTGTTCTACAATACCAGCAAATACGATAGCATCTTTGCAATGTTCTCCACAACTATGCAAAATGCTTTACCGCTTGATAAAACCACGGCCACTCTCCAAAACCTTAAACTCCAGGCGGGTAATATTAAAAAACGTGAGTTCCAGAAATATGTAAACGGCAGTTATGCATCATACAAAACGGAATTCGATACTATGGTATTTGATTTGTTTATATCAATCAACAATGCATCCAGAATCAATGGACTTTTTGTAAAACTATTGCAGCCCTGAAAAACCAAATCGCACCTTGAGAAACATGCCTTTTAACTTGTCTTATAATTTATTATTTATGAAACTACGTCTCCTCTTAATTGCCCTGCCAATACTATCCCTGGTTCATTTTACTGGTAGTGCGCAGGATGATAAAATCCAAGCCGTTGAAAACAACCTGACTGGCAAGATCCAAATGGAGGGAGATGCACCGATGAACATCCTCGACAGGATGGCCTTCTATAAGATTAAAGGACTTAGTATCGCTGTGATCCAGGATTACCAAATTACCTGGGCAAAGGGATATGGCTGGGCCGACGAGGATAAAAAAATACCGGTAACGACACAAACACTTTTCCAGGCGGCATCCATCAGTAAATCTCTAAATGCTGTCGGCCTTCTGAAATTAGCGCAGGATAAAAAACTCGATCTTTATACAGATATCAATACTTATCTCACCAGTTGGAAATTTCCTTATGACAGTTTATCAAAAGGGAAAAAGATCACTGTCGCTAATTTATTGAGCCACACAGCAGGGCTTACCGTACATGGGTTTCCGGGGTATGAACAAGGAAAAAAAATACCAAGTGTTGAAGAGATCCTGGATGGCAAGAAAATGGCCAACTCTCCTGCCGTTCGCTCT
>JAYSXR010000277.1:0-9373 GCA_043717145.1 Chitinophagaceae bacterium
ACAGAACTTAAAATCTGTTCAGACAGAAATAACCATTTGCTGTTAACTTTGTTATTAGTTAAAATACATAGTATGGGGAATAAAATTGCCATAGCGATAACAGGTGCCAGTGGATCAGTGTATGCAAAAGTATTACTGGATAAACTTGTTTTATTGAAGGATCAATATGAAGAATTGGGCATTGTGATGAGCAACAATGCGAAAGAAATATGGGGCACCGAATTAGGTAACCAGGATTATACCCATTACCCTTTCCGGTATTTTGATAAGTATGATTTTGCTGCACCTTTCGCATCAGGCTCAGCCAAATACAACATTTTAATCGTTGCCCCATGCAGCATGGGAACATTAGGCAGGATTGCCAGCGGTGTTAGCGATGACCTGGTTACACGTGCCGCTGATGTTATATTAAAAGAAAGAAAAAAGTTAATTTTAATGGTGAGAGATACACCTTACAACCTAATCCATATAAAAAACATGGAAACGGTAACTTTGGCAGGAGGTATTATCTGTCCTGCTACCCCATCTTTTTACAGCAACCCCAAAACAATTGAAGAAGTTGCTGCAACAGTGGTTGACAGAATGCTTGATCTGGCAGGACTGGATATAACATCTTTTCGATGGGGGAAATGAGTATCGAATGTAGAACAGGGCGTTTTTAATTTCAAGGTATTCCCCCTTCATCATTTAAAATTCCCAGTTCAACATTCAAAAAGCCCCGCAATTGCGAGGCTTTTCTATGATTACTGTACTTACTTTATACGTTGGCTCCTGCCCCTTCCTCTACTTTTTTCTGGAACCTGAATACCAGCTTGCCCGATTCTTTATCAAGATCGGCAATCAACAGATCACCATTTTTGATATTAAAGTTGAGTATCTCTTCAGCTAAAGGGTCTTCCAGATATTTTTGAATGGCCCGGTGCAATGGCCTTGCCCCAAATTGGGCATCATATCCCTTATCTGCAATAAACTCTTTGGCTTCTGCTGTCAATTCTAACGAAAAACCTAAATTCTGTAACCGTTTGGCTACCCCTTTCATCAGGATATCAATAATATTAAAGATATTGTCTTTACTTAAAGAATTAAATACCACCACATCATCAATACGGTTCAGGAATTCTGGTGAGAATGTGCGTTTAAGTGCTTTTTCAATAACGGCTTTGTTGTTCTCTTCTGCGTTCTGTACCCGGGTGGCAGTTGCAAAACCTACACCATCACCAAACTCTTTCAACTGACGTACGCCAATATTGGAGGTCATAATGATCATAGTATTTTTAAAATCAACTTTCCTGCCCAACCCATCTGTCAATTGCCCGTTATCGAGTACCTGTAACAAGATGTTATAGATATCCGGGTGTGCTTTTTCAATCTCATCGAGTAAAATCACACAATAAGGTTTACGGCGAACTTTCTCTGTTAACTGTCCACCTTCTTCATAACCTACATAACCGGGAGGTGCGCCAATTAATCGGCTGACAGAAAATTTTTCCATGTACTCACTCATGTCAATCCGTATCAAAGAATCTTCAGAATCGAACATATATTTCGACAAAGCCCTGGCCAACTCCGTTTTACCTACACCGGTTGGTCCTAAGAAAATAAAAGTACCGATTGGTTTTCTAGGATCTTTCAATCCCACGCGGTTACGCTGAATGGCTTTTACAACCTTTTGTATGGCCTCGTCTTGCCCCACCACCATATCTTTCATATCTTCACTCATACGGCGCAGTTTGTCTGTTTCTGCCTGTACCATACGTTTTACGGGGATTCCCGTCATCATACTCACTACTTCAGCAATATTTTCTTCAGTGATAGGGTAACGTTTGTGTTTACTTTCTTCTTCCCACTGGCCTTTTGCTTTCTCCAGTTCTTCACCCAGGCGTTTCTCTGTATCGCGCAATGAAGCAGCTTCTTCAAAACGCTGGCTTTTTACAACTTTATTCTTTTCATTTTTAACGTCTTCTATTTTTTTCTCCAGCTCTACAATATCCTGTGGCACATTAATATTCTTCAAATGCACCCTTGCACCTACTTCATCCAATACATCAATGGCCTTATCGGGTAATAACCGGTCGGTCATATAGCGGTCACTTAGCTTAACACAGGCTTCTATTGCATCATCGGAATAGGTTACATTATGAAAATCTTCGTATTTAGATTTGATATTGGTAAGTATCATGATTGTTTCATCCACACTCGGCGGTTCGATCAATACTTTCTGGAAACGGCGGTCAAGTGCACCATCTTTTTCAATATACATCCTGTACTCATCCAGTGTAGAAGCACCAATACATTGCAGTTCTCCCCTTGCCAGTGCAGGTTTAAATATATTCGATGCATCCAAAGAACCGCTGGCGCCACCGGCACCAACAATGGTATGTATCTCATCAATAAACAATATTACATCCCGGTTCTTTTCCAGTTCATTCATAATGGCTTTCATCCTTTCTTCAAACTGGCCCCGGTATTTGGTACCCGCAACTAATGCTGCCAGATCAAGTGAGATAACCCTTTTATCAAACAATACACGGCTTACTTTTCTTTGCACGATGCGCAGTGCCAGTCCTTCTACAATAGCCGTTTTACCCACACCCGGCTCACCAATTAAAATGGGGTTATTCTTTTTACGGCGGCTTAATATCTGGCTTACCCGCTCAATTTCTTCTTCACGCCCCACAATGGGATCCAGCGTGCCCGATTCTGCCAGTTTGGTAATATCCCTTCCGAAATTATCCAACACAGGCGTTTTGCTTTTAGCAGCGCCTTGTTGTTTGCCTGCACGTTGCTGCTGGTAACCGGCACCACGCTTTTCTTCTTCAAAGTCGTCATCGTTTTCGTCGGAGAATTCACTGCGTGGCGGCGGATTGGTTGTACCTACCATACCCAGTTCATTGCGGAACAGGTCGTAGTCCACATCAAACTGGTTTAATATCTGCGTGGCGATATTTTCTTTGTTCTTAAGAATGCTCAACATCAAATGCTCAGTTTCTACTAACGGACTTTTCAATGCTTTTGCTTCAAGCACCGTAACTCGGATTACCTTCTCGGCCTGTTTGGTTAAAGGAAGGCTGTTGATATTGGCAATATTTTTCCCTGTTTTATCCTTTACGGCAAGTTCTACTTCTTTACGCAACTCATATAGATCAACATTCAGCTGCTTTAATACCTTAATGGCCGTATTATCCCCATCGCGGATCAAACCCAACAACAAATGTTCTGTGCCTATAAAGTCATTGCCTAACCTGAGTGCTTCTTCCCTGCTGAAGGAAATGATCTCTTTTACCTGTGCTGAAAAATTATTATCCATGGCCTTATTTTGGATTTATACAATTATAACGAATATTTTTGAGCGAAGTTGTGATGCACTTATGCACACCTGTTAATGTAATTTACTAAACTATGGAAGTCAAAATTGATACCAAGGAGAAATTTACTGTTGTAACGCCGATTATTCCCGAACTCACTGCCAATATAGCAGCAGAAATAGCGATTGCCTGCACGGAGCAACTGCAAAAAGAGGTAAAAAACGTAATTCTTGACCTCAAATCAGTGTCATTTATGGAAGAAACTGCTGCAAAATCCCTAGCAGAACTTCAACAGTCATTCTATGAGAATAATGCCTCATTTGTTATCTGCTCTTTACAGCGATCTGTTGAGGAAAGCTTTGAGAAAATGGACCTGCTGGAATTGTTAAATGTTACCCCTACCCAATCGGAAGCATGGGATATTGTTCAGATGGAAGAAATTGAAAGGGAATTATTAGACGGTGATGATATGGAATTTAAAGCAACTAAATAATGGTAAATTTTAATTGCCCACTCACTACTCACTATTCACCATCCGCATGGCTGCAAAAGATTATTATCAAATACTAAATATCACATCCACTGCTTCCCCTGAAGAGATTAAAAAAGCTTTTCGGAAATTAGCGTTGAAATACCATCCTGATAAAAATAAGGATGGCCTTTTTACCCGCGAAAATTTTTTAGAGATTCAGGAAGCATACCTGGTATTAAAAGATAAAATAAAAAGGGAGGCTTACGATTACCAGCGGTATACACAAAACCCACAGCGGGTTTATAAACCACTGGCTGAAACGGCAGACGAAATTTTACAATCAAGTCTTCTTCTTCACAAAAAAATATCATTACTCGACCCTTTTCGAATTAATCTTGACCTGCTTTCTTTCGAAATAACTGATTTGCTGTCCCAGCACAACCTCAATATCCTGCAAGCTACAAGTGACGGGGTAATCAATAGGAAAATCATTCGTCATCTTTTGGAGAGTGCACGTCCGCTATCCTTACATTCTGTAAAAAGTATTGTTGGCCTGTTAAAAAAAATATCGGCGGATGATGTATTAATTGAAAAAGAAATAAAAAAAATTGTACACCAAATACAATTACTACATTATTGGAACAAGAACAAAATGCTTATTGCTTTGGTTATTGCCGTATTGTTTTGTATTGCAGTATCCCTTTCGGGGAGACAAGTTGATGTTTAATGGAATGCAATGGTATGGATGATAGGTGGATTGATTTGATTAAAGCTGGATTGTACCAACTGCTTTACATTTATAAAAATAATACGTTTAGCATATATTATCATGCAAAAGGCTGCGCGAAACGGCAGCCTTTTATTTATTGACAAATAAATAATATTATTGATGCAAGTATGGGGCCAATACCCTTGCTTTAGTTCCTGTGATGAGATCTGCATTACCCCTATAAATAAAGGTATAAACACGTTGGTTTCCAGGAAACCCTGGACTAGCAGTAGTACCAGCAAGGTTTTGCAAAGTGCCTGCTCTTCTTACATAAAAGGTATCACTTACTTGTGAATTATAAGGGAAGGTCTGGAAATTAACAATTTGACCTGGCTTAATAGCATTGAAAATATTGGCATTCCTTCTGGCAGAAAACACATCAATAGCAAGACCCGCGGTGTCATTCAACACTGCATGTACAAACCGAATGCTATAATTGCCATTACTGGGTTTTGTGTAATTATCCTGCAAAATAATTTTTGATGAGTCAGTAGTTGATTTGATATTATCAGTCACAATGATTGAGTAGTACTGCCCTTTTGTAAATATTTTAGTAAATAGGGTCAATGGTATTGAATCTGTATTCACCGTTCCCGCCACCGTTAATTTAATATTCACCAACCCCTGGGGAACAGCAATATAACCAAAAGCATTACCAGTAGTTGGGAAAAGTCCTGCATACGTAATCAACGGGCCATTTACTTTGGCATTATTAACAAAGATATTAAAGGAGTCTGGTGCATTAAAAACCTGGCGAAAAAAGGGTGAAGCATGTATAACCCTTACAAAGGCCTGATCTTCTGTTGTACCAAAAGCAGCTGCAATGTCTGCCTGCTTTTTACAGGAAATAAACATAATAATTCCGGCAGCAATCAATAAGGTATAGGAAAGAATTTTTTTCATCGTTTTAAGTTTTGTATATGATTACTTTTGAGAGAACCAGCTTTCTTTCGTGTGAAAATCTGCTTTATCTGCACCAATCCGTATAAGTTCTGTTAAATTCCAAACATACTCAGAGTTAAACCTTGGCCTTACCCTATACACAGGTTTACCGCCATTATCTACATACAAATTAATACTGTTGGGAATGGCGAAGTCTGCATAGACCTGTTTACCCGTTGCAGGGTCGAGGTCTATATAATGAAATCTTCTCATATCAACCCAGGTTTCCAAAATACCATGACCCCATAGCGAGATGTATTTCTGCAACATAATATGGGTCAATGTAAGCGTGGTAGGCACAACTGAAGGATTAGCTAAATACGCATTTTTTGTACCATCAGTTATAACATTGGCTGGCGTGACATTGGTGCTATATAAAGTACTCAGCATATCGAAATTTAAACTAATTCCTAATTTATACGCAGTCATAGCAGTTCCTGCATCGCCTTTACGTAATGCTGCTTCTGCTATCATAAACTGGACTTCACTGGCTGTTAATACCGGTGATTCCGCATAATTTCTGAAAATATAAGTACATCCAATATCATTACCACCTGCCGGAGCCACAGTTGTTATATTAGTACTTCCATAAAAGTTGTCCGGGCGGTCATTTACATTCGCAATTCCCACTACACCTTTATTAGGTGTAACACCAACAAATGTTCCATTCGGATTTGTCTTAAAGAAATACCATCTTCTCGGGTCAGCCACACCAGGTAAAGCAGAGTTAGCACCAGTTAATAATTTAACTGAATACTCACTTTGGCGTAATGATCCGATACCATTATTGCTGTATGGCCCATTAAAATTTGCACTTCTGTTATTACCAGTAGGTGTGTATTTTAATGTTGCATTATCTGCGTTGCTTTTAATGGATAAATTAGCATAGTAAATAACCGAGTCAGGTTTATAATTTGCTTTATTACTTAAATGATTATAAGATCTTGCCAATATCCCGTAAACGAATTTTTTCCACTTTGTAACATCCCCATTATAAAAATATGCATCCCCTAAAGCAAGGTTAGCCTGACTAACCCCATCCCCTGTTTTATTCAGGTTATCTAAAGAAGTAAAACAAAGCTGCCTCACATAGGTATACACATCTTCTTGCGTATCGTATTTAAAAGTAAGCTGACTTGTGTTAAATGCTTCTTTCAGGATAATCTCACCATAATAATCACCAATGGTTAACCAACTCCAGGCAAAAATGGCCTGTCCAACACCTACATAATCCCATTTCTTGTCATCACCAGACCATTTAATCATATTGTTAAGGTTCTGGCCAAGATCATAGTAATGTGTTCTCCATGTGGATGTTGCATTATCAGTCTGAATGCCACCCATCTGGTCGTAAATGTCATTTGAATTAACAAATTGCCAGTTTTGTATGTAGCGGCCAATAAAACGCATATCATTAGCGGTGCCATGAAAAGCTGTATTGCCAACCATGCTTGCCTCAATCCCCGGTAATAACTGCTCTACGGCAACCTTAACATCTGCATTGGGGTTTTGATAAGCCTCATCAATCTTCTTACTGCAGGAAACCATTGTTGTAATGGCAACTGTAAGAAAGAATATTTTAAAGAATGTATGTTTCATAATGTATACTTTATAGATTAGCTATTTGTTTAGATGGATTTGATTAGAAATTTGCCCTCAGACCAACATTCACGCTGATCGGCGTTGCAATATTGCCATAATCAAAACCAAACCCGCCTACGCCTCTTGTACCCGACGTATTACCACTTACAGCCGGATCGGCACCCAGGTAATTCGTAAATAAAATCAGGTCGTTCCCGGTAACAAAAAAGCCCAAAGACGTGAGGAATGTCAGTTTCCTCATTGCGGTAGCAGGTAACGTATAATTGATAGTGATATCCCTCAACCTGAACCAGTTCACATTTTTCTGAATAAACTCTTCTTCAGGCATTCTTGTGGTATAGTAAGCTTGTAAATCGTATGGTGTTACAACAATGGTGTTCCTGGTGGGTGTACTGCTATTTTGGAAACCATCATTTAATACTCCCTGAACCACCCTTGGTGTTTTTCTATCATCATTTCTGGTACTCTTACCTCTTGTAGTAAGGTACATATCGGTGCCATTAAAAATGTCCCCACCCACTTTAAGGTCCCAAAGCATACTTAAGCTCCAGTTTTTATATCGGAAATTATTATTGATGCCTAATGTATAATTCGGATTACGGTCTCCCCTTACTCTAAAAGTATTATCCACAACAGGTAACCCGTTTGCCGGGTCAATTAGTATATCTCCGTTGTTGTTTCTTGCATATCCGAATGCCGTAATACTGGTACTTGGCCCGCCTCTTACCAATCCCCCCCTTGCATTGGCGTATAACCAGGTATCAGAAATATAGAATTCCGGTACGTTATCAGGTAAGGTTAGTACTTCATTTCGCATCCTGTTGAAATTCAGTCTGACATTCCATGAGAAGTTTTTGTTTTGTACAGGTGAAGCGTCTAAACTGATCTCGATTCCTTTATTTCGGGTTGAGCCCACATTCAAAGTATTTAATACATAGCCGGTAGCATAACTTGCGCGGAAGTTTTCAGCAATTTGTTTTTCATTAAGTGTATTATAATAAGTGATATCAAGGTTAACCCTGCTGTTAAAAAATTTAAATTCAGCTCCCAATTCGTAGGTTTTCTGACGCTCGGGTTCAAGGAAGAAATTATTGTTATTAAATGCATAAGCATAACCACCTCCACTGGACTGTACAAAGTTAAATACCGACTGGTTAGCATAAGGTGAGCTGGATCGTGCGGTTTGTGCCAATGATCCCCTGATCTTTAAAAAATTAACGACATTACCTTTTTTGATGAAAGGAAAGATGTCCGACATAATCAAACTCATGCTACCTGCCGGGTAATTATAATTCCTGAAATCTGCCGGAAAAATAGATGAGTTTTCAAACCTGTGGGAATAAGAAATAAATGCCAGGTTTTTATAATTTACTGATACTTCGCCAAAATAAGCTGCCTGCCTGCTCAAACTGGTATTATAGCCTCCGGTTCTTTGTGCATTACTTAAGCGGGTTCTTCCGGCAAAAGCTGTATTGTTGCTATCCATTCCGAAAGCATAATTACCTTTTAATAAGGTACCTGAAACTGCATACATTTCGGTTCGGTAATCCTGCCACATATTTCCTACCATTATCCTTCCGGAGAAGTTACCAATTGTTTTCTTGGCAGTAGCCGTAATTGTATGATTATAGCCATAATAATTACGATAATAATTATCCTGCTGCCCTTTTGTTGAAAGGTTCAATGAAGACGCGGAATCAATTAATGAAAACCCTTTTGATGTATAGGTATCATATCCAAACCTGCCGGCAATAGCCAACCAGGGAGTAGGGTTTATATTAATACCTATTGCGGCAATCACACGATCCGTTATATCGGTGCTCCGGTTGAAAACAGAATTAAAAACCGGGTTATCATATTCATTGTTACCAAGTTTTATTTTATATGCATTTTCATCCACATAATTGCGGATATCATTATCAATTGGCCAAACCATTAAATTCAACAGGTAAGAACCTGCACCACGCAAAGGTTTGTCATTTGTACTTCTTATGTAAGAAAGTGAAGGTGATACATCAATATATTTTCCGATTTTAGTCGTATTGGATAAACGGAAATTATATCTTGTAAAATTATTATTAGGCACCACCCCTTTTTGATCAAAGGCTGATCCTGAGAGGCGCCAGGAAACATTCTTCTTTCCATATTCCATACTGATATTGTGCGTTTGCGCAAATCCTGTCTGGAAGAAATTATGCACGTTGTCGAACTGATTAACATCAGCCCCATAAGCCGGTCCAAAATAAGTAAATAACGTATTATCGTTTACCCCATTGTTTCCCT
>JAYSXR010000278.1:0-3126 GCA_043717145.1 Chitinophagaceae bacterium
CCCATCGGGGGTAAATGCTGAAGGGACAAGTATATTAGGGCCTGTTTTAAAAACCCGAACAGTTACCTGGTCATCACCAAAGCAACTACCAGATGTTACACGTACTGTATAGGTCACAGAATCAACTGTTTCATCAAGTACCACTATTGGATTAGCTATATTCGGATCACTCAATCCAATCATGGGGCTCCATGTATAATTAATACCGCCAGTTGCATTTAGTTGGACAGGTTGATTGGGTAAAACAGCGGTATCTTTTCCTGCATAAGCAACTACCGGCGGGATAACAGTAATTACAACTGTATCGCTTTTTGGTTTTGGGCAACCAATGGTATCTGATGCGGTAAGTATATAGGTAGTGGTTCTGGTTGGTCCTGCAGTGGGATTTAAGGTATTTTCATTGATAAGCGAATTGGTGGGACTCCAGAAAAAAACAGACCCTACAACTTTGCCATTCAACTGAACGCGACTTCCAAAGCATAAAGTTATATCTGAACCTACTGTTGCGGTTGGATAAGGAGCCACTTTTGCCAAAACAGAATCTTTCGCCTGGCATTTGCCAAGATTGGCCAGCACGTAATACCTGGTATTTACCAAAGGTTTTACTAAAGGAGATTTAATGGCTTCTACTTTTTCTCCGGTTGACGCTGTCCATTGGTAACTTAGGGCATCGCTTGTGGGCCTCAATCTGAAACTATCTGTTTGGCAAATGCCGGTATCCATACCTGCTTTTACGGTAATAAATTGTAAAACATTTACTGTTACGGAATCAGAATTGGCACAGCCGTTATCATTTACAGATACATAATATTTAGTCGTATCTCTTGGGAAAACTAATGGTGTAGGAGAGGTAGTATTTGCTATCCTCGTTTTATTTGGTCCATTCATAGGTGTCCACAAAACGGATCCACTGTTAATGTTTACCATAAGCAAAAGGCTGTCATTACTGCAGATAAGTGTATCTCTAAAAGGTAAACTGAGCGTAGGCCTATCAAGAATAGTTAATGACTGTATTACCGTATCAATACATCCCTTGCTGTTGCCCACAATTAAACTTATTTGTGCATTGGTGGGGGTTGCATATTTCCAGGCAGAGTCTTTACTGATTGCGGTATCTGCAAAAGTAGTACTGTCGCCAAAATTCCATCTCCAGCTATTTACCTGGCCATATTTGGTAGTACTGGCATCAAAAAATTTATAACTATTTAAATAACAGGTGCCAGACACATTTATTTTCGCAACAAAACCAGGATAGATTTTCACTTGTGCAAATGTTGAATCCTGGCAACCGGCTGAAGACGAAACTTTTAGTTTTACAGTGTAGGTACCGCTGTCTTTGCCGCTTTTAAGAAAATCGTAAGTAGGTGTAGGGCTTGTGGAGGTATCCGTTGTTAGTGTGGTTACCCCAAAGTCCCATAAATAAGAAGTGATGTTAGAACTGGTTGATTCATTTTGAAAACTGAGCGTTGTACCATTACAAGTAATATATGATGGTTTTAAAGTGGCTGCAGAGAGCGAGCAGTCTGCCACGGCAATGTGTATCTCCTTTTTAGTTGTACCGATGAGCACCCCATTCCTGAATTCATTTGCACAAACTGCCACAATGTAATCTCCTGTAGTTGGAGGGGCAATACCTGAAATGATACCCGTTTGCGGGTTTATGGTAACTGAAGCGCCCATAGGTGAAGATCCAGAATATACAGATGCATAAGGCACAACGCCATACGGGGGGTTGCTGGGCGGATTTGGTTGCGCGCCAGTTGCACTAACATCGCCACCTACTAATCCATCACAAAAGGTGTACGTTATCAGGTCTCCATCTGTATCTGTTGCACTAAAGTCAAAAGTAAAAGGGGCATTGAAGCATACAATTACCGTATCTTTTTGTGCAAAGGCTGGACTTGAATTTTTTGAATAGTCTACGCCATTGATAATACCGGGTATTTTGTTTGTATAGCTAATACCAATATTATTCGAATTACCACTTACGTTTACAATACCCTGAATCCGGCAACATCTTTGCACAGCAAGGGTATACCCCGCAGCATTATTAGGCAGTTCAACGGTCTGAGAATAAATATCTATTAAATAACAAACAGGTGGCTTTGTATTTAAACAAGGACTGTAATTTGTTTTATTTGGATTATCTGTTGATGTTCTGGCAATGGTGAGTGTACTAAGCAGCTGGTTAGTAGATCCATCAAATATGCCCAAAAAGATAGCGGCATCCCTTTGCCCACCGGTTGAATTGCAGGCGAGATATTGCCTGACTGTAATCTGGTATTTTGATGAATTGGGTGCGTTTCCGGGGCTTAAATAGGTATATTGTATCCAGCCCCCTTTTAAGTGAGCGGCAGAAGCTGGTAATGCCAAGGATAATAATATGATAATTGATAGAAATAATTTCTTCATGTTATTAATGCGCTTTCCTCTCCCATGTGAAATATAGACTTGTTTTTAACAGGATATGAAAATACAGATGTTAATTAAGCCTTTAAGGATGCTAACATTATTTAACGGAGTTGCAACATCTGCCTGCAAGATAAAAAGAATTGGCAGTTTGCTGCTTAGCCAGGTAAAGAATAGCTATGAATTACCTTATCAGCACCGCAGTTCCTTTCCTGAACACAATTTTTCCCAGGTAATCCGTTCCCTCGGCAGAAAATACATAGGTGCCACTTGGTTGTGGAGTACCATTAAAAATGCCATCCCATCCTTTACCCAATTGGGTAGTGCTGAATAATAACTGCCCCCAGCGGTTATATACCCTGAAATAATGCAAATGAGAGACACCTACGGTTACAGGTTTAAAAATATCATTCTTCCCATCTCCATTAGGGGTGAAGGCTGAGGGTACAAATATATCCGGCCCGGTTCTGAAAATCCTTACTACAATAGCATCTTCGGCATAACAGCCACCGGCACCTGTTACCCTCACTATATACGTGGTGGAATCAGTTCCTTCATCCAGGATAGCAACCGGATTGGCAATAGACGGGTTACTCAGTCCGGTTTCAGGGCTCCATCTATATTGTTCCCCACCGGTAGCCAGCAATTGCAAAGGTTGATTGATCAGCACCGCCGTATCCCTTCCGGCAAAAGCAATAATAGCGGGTGCAATGGTTA
>JAYSXR010000279.1:0-3118 GCA_043717145.1 Chitinophagaceae bacterium
CCCATTAAATGAAATATGCGGTGTTGTTCCGGCACATCAAAATAAAAATAGACTTCTGTTCTGCGGGTATGGGTATGCGGTGGTACGGAGTTCCATACACTTCCTTCATTCAGCACGGTCAGGCCCATTACTAATTGGCAGCTTTGAATACCATCGAGGTGCATGTATTTATAGATAGTACGCTTATTAGCCGTAGCTGTTTCACCCATGTTAACAGGTGAAGCTTCTTCTTTGGTCATTCTGGTATTCGGGTAAGTATGATGTGCTGTTGTTGACATTAAAAAAAAACTTGCCGGATCATCTTTTGACTTACTGGAAAATACAACTGCCTGTGTTCCTTTACCAAGATATAAGGCATCTAATTTATTCAGTTCATAATGTACACCATCTGCTTCCACTCCACCTTCGCCACCTACATTAATAATACCCAGTTCCCTTCTTTGCAGAAAATAATCTGCGCGTAATTCCGCTTCATTATGCAAAGTTATTTTTTGCTGAACAGGTATAACCCCGCCAACAATCACACGGTCATAATGGGAATACACAAGGCTTAGTGCATCTCGCTTCATCAAATGCTGTATTAAAAAGTTGGAACGAAGTTCTTCCGTACTCATTCCTTTTACTTCTTTCGGACTGTTTTGGAACCTGATTTCCATGGGTGATTATTTTATAAACTTTCCTTTTTATTCTGACGATCAAATCAACATTGAATATTCCTTGTTCAATATTCATCACCTCCCCATCCATCCCCCATCAACAGTTAATATAGTCCCATTCACATAGTTAGCAGCTTCAGAAGCGAGGAATACTACCGGGCCCTTAAAGTCTTCGGGCTCACCCCAACGGCCCGCGGGTATTCTTGCTAATATAGAAGCACTTCTCGCAGGATCATTCCGTAAAGCTTCAGTGTTATCTGTTGCAATATAGCCCGGAGCAATCCCGTTTACATTCACTCCTTTTGACGCCCACTCATTGGCAAGAGCTTTTATTAAACTGCTTAACGCACCTTTACTGGCTGCATAACCGGGTACATTGATCCCTCCCTGGAAACTTAATAAGGAACACGTGAAAATAATTTTTCCCGAACCCCTTTCAATCATTTTTTTACCAATTTCCCTTGCGATAATAAATGGGGCATCAAGATTAAGCGCTAAAACTTTATCCCAATATTCATCAGGATGCTCTGCTGCTGGTTTGCGCATGACCATTCCTGCATTATTGATCAGGATATCTATGATAGGATTTTCTTCATCCAGTTTTTTAAGGAAAATATGTAATGCATCCCTGTTTGAAAGATCAGCGGTGTAGGCTTTGAAAGTTCTTCCTATAGCCAGTACCTGCTTTTCAATATCACTTCCCGACAATTCCAAAGAGCCTGAAACACCAATGATATTGGCACCTGCTTCTGCCAAACCAATAGCCATCGCTTTTCCAATACCTTTGTTACAGCCTGTAACCAATGCTGTCTTACCAGAAAGATTGAATAATGTAGGCATTGTTTATCAGAATATAAATTTGGTGCTTAAGAAATTGGATTCATGCCCGCTCACAATATCATTAATTAATTGTTTGTTAGCCTCGGTTAATTTTGCAGCCACCAATGACCTGATAGAAAAAGAACGCAAAGCATCTACTACCGATAAAGTTCCCTCCGCACTATCTTTTCTTCCGGTAAACGGAAATACATCCGGGCCTCTTTGGCATTGGCAATTAATGTTTACACGGCTTACCTGGTTCACCAGGGGGTCTATCAATGAAGCTAATTCTCTATCGTCATTACTAAATATACTTACCTGCTGGCCGTGTGGGGATTCGATAAGGTATTCGATTGTTTCTTCCAGGTTATCAAAAGGCACTACAGGTATTAATGGACCGAATTGTTCTTCGCGATATAGTTTCATTTTATTGTTTACCGGGTAAAGTATGCCGGGATACACAAATGATTCTACAGTAGTGCCACCATTTTCATTCATCACTTTCGCACCATTGGCTATGGCATCATCAATACATTCTTTCAGGTAAGCGGGTTTATTCGGTTCTGGTAAAGGAGTTAACGACACACCTTTTTCCCATGGCATCCCATATTTTAATTTGGTTACCTCGGCTGATAATTGCTGAATAAATTCATCAGCAATACTTTTATGCACAAACACAATTTTCAATGCCGTACATCGCTGCCCGTTAAATGATAAACTTCCCAGAACCGTTTCCTGAACAGCCAGTTTAATATCGGCATGCTGGGTGATAATGGCTGCGTTCTTTGCATCCAACCCTAAAATAGCGCGCAAGCGGTTTACTTTTGGGTGTAGTTTTTTTAATTCATTGGCCACTTTACTGGAACCAATAAGTGTTAATACATTTATTTTTCCGGATTGCATTAATCCGGGAACAATTTTATTTCCTCGGCCGTAAATCGTATTGACTACACCTTTTGGAAAACATTCTTTAAACGCTTTCAATAAAGGGTAATGCAAGAGGGTTCCGTGTTTTGGAGGTTTAAACAACAAAGTATTTCCCATGATAATCGCAGGGATCAATGTTGTAAAAGTTTCATTTAACGGATAATTGAACGGCCCCATACACAAAACCACACCCAATGGTGATCGGCGTATCTGTGCCACAATGCCTTGTTCAATAGTGAAACGCGAAGAATCACGGTCAACATCTTTTAATGCATCAATGGTTGCGTAGATATATTCAACTGTACGGTCAAACTCTTTTACCGAATCGGCATGCGATTTACCTATCTCCCACATGATCAGTTTTACCACAATGTCTTTTTGTTCCATCATTTTATTGATGAATTTTTCAATACATTGTATCCGGCCCGCCACACTCATAGTAGGCCATTCCCCACGTCCGTTATCGTAAGCTGCTACTGCCGCATCCAAGGCTTCAAACGCTTCTTTTTCTGTACATACAGGGTAAGTGCCTATTAATTTTCTTTGCAAACCGTTAGCTGTGCGGATACAAATGGGTGAATACACTTCATGAACAGTACCATCCCAGGATTTCATTTCACCATTGCATAAATACTCCCGCTGATCAATTTCCCTTTCTAATGAAAATTGCTGAGGTATCTGAGATTCCTGAACAAACATTTTTTCTAATTCTTCTC
>JAYSXR010000280.1:0-9328 GCA_043717145.1 Chitinophagaceae bacterium
TTTTAAAGAACAGGGTAAAGTTTCCAAAGAATTATACGACCACTGGAGTGAAAAAAAATATAGGGTAGGCCCTGACCACGAATATTTTGTGATGCAGCCGTATTCATTTTGTTTGCTTGAAGCGGGTGGTTAGGAAAGAATTGTAAGGGGTATCGCATTTTATGTAGATAAGAAATCTTCTTTAGCAGTTCCGTCAAGCGATATTGAATGGTACCCCATACAATAAAATGATTGATGCCAAAATATTCATGAATAATAAAATTCCTGAAGTCTTTAATAATACGCCACTCAACTTGGGATGCGTTTCCTTATAGGTGTCTGGAATTTGTGCAACGGCTTCGCCAATAATTTCAAAATTTCTTTCTACCCATACTTGGTTTTTAAGTCAGTTGCGTAGTTCGCAAATGTATAGCCTTTTGTAAATTCCAATATGTTGCCAATTGCCGTCTTAATGTCTTGTAATAAAAGTGTGATATCCCTTTCAGACATGGATAAGGTGTTTTTCAACAAAAGGTAAATAATGCGCATTTATATCTTTCCGGGATACCAGGTCCATTTTATGGAGAAAAATATCTTCCAGCTCATGTGCAAGTCTTATCTAATCGAACCCATCAATCCTCCCTTTAAGATCAACCAATATATCAATATCGCTTTGCTCATTGTAGTCATCTCGGGCATAAGATCCAAATAAGCCTAGTTCTGAAATGAGATACCGTTTTTCCAATTCTGGCTTTTGGGCTTTCTAGATAGCTAATATTTCGTTGGTATTGTACATTAGGATAAAGGTACAAAAAAGCTGGCTTTCACGTGGATATGACACTGATAAACTGAATTACATATACAACTATTAAAGTAAAAATGTACACTACGCCGTATTTAAACCATCCCACCTTTTTTCATAAACTCCTGTAATGCGGCATGATAAACGGATTTATCTTTCGGTAATTTGGCGGCATACGCCAGGCACGCTTCGGGATCAAGGATAATGGCCCTGGCATAATTAACCGCCTGCTTAAAGAGGCCCCTGCTTTCCTTTTGCTTCTGGGTAGGTACAATTCCCGACATATCAAGATACCTGGATACAACAGTCTAATCGTTTTATGTTTTAAATAGCAACTGTTTAGCAATAGATCCACTCAAGCCCTGCATGAGTGAATTTTTAGAAAGTCTGACCATATATCAGGTTTATTAATTTGCTTTAACCAATTGCAGGTATTTTTATTCTGTTTACTAACCTGTTTTTACATCCATAAATGCCGCATGGCATAGCCATATAAAAGGCATAATTCCTTCGTTCATCCTTCGTTCTTTCGTTATGTGTGAAGCAGGGTATAGAATGTTTGGTAGTTATCCCCGGGGGAGGGTGATGTGTAATAGCGGGGGTTACATAAAAGATACTGTATTCCTATTATATATTCCCACAGGGGTAAATTTCTGTAAAGCGCTTTTTAAGTAGAACCGGCTCCCTTCAGTATAGTGCAAATCCCATTTACAAAGAGCCGCCTTCCACCAATACAGATTCGATAAAAACTTCTTCCTGGGGGTTATTTCCATGCAGGCATAACAGCATTTGTACAAATGCGCGTTTACCCAATTTATACCCGCTTGTTTCTACATAGGTAATTTTAGGGTTGTACAATGTGGGCAGAAAACCGTTACTGATACCGATCACAGATATGTCTTCGGGCACCCGCAATTTTTTTTCATGAATCGCATACATGGCACCAATTAAAATCTGATCGCCCATACAAAAGATCGTATCGGGCTGGTCTTTTTTTTCCAGTGCAGCTAAGGTAACTTCTTTTGATGCTGCTGTTTTATCGGGAAAAGCATAAACAATATTTGTTTGCGGGGATTGTTTAGCAAAAACATCCTGAAAAGATTCCAGTCTTTTTTTAGTGATACTCAAATGCGGATGGCCAAAAAGTGCCAGTACCTTTTGCTTCTTTTTTTTAATAATAGCCTCAGCTGCAATGGCAGCAGCTTCTTTATCGGCAAGGCAAACTTTATTATAGTTTTCGGTTACATCCGGTACACAATCAAAAAAAACAAGCGGGATATCCAATTCACTTAATTTTAAGAAAGGGGCGATTTCTTCCGTTTCGGTCGTAACCGATACAAACAAACCAGCTACCCTATTTTTCCTAAAAAGATAGAGATTATTTTTTTCTGTCTGCAAGTCATTTCTCGATTGCATAATGATAACCGAATAGCCATGTAACCGTGCCTCTTCTTCAACAGCAGCAATAAAAGAGTCGTAAAAAAAATTATCAATGGAAGAAACCAGTATGCCCAATACATTGGTGTGCTTGGTACGCAATTGAACAGCATAACTGTTTGGCTCATATTCCATAGCCAAGGCCAGTTCCTTTACTTTTACTTTTGTTTTTTCTGAGATATCGGGATGGTCCTTCAATGCCCGGGAGACTGTTGAAATACTCAATCCCAATACTTCTGATAATTTTTTTAATGTGCTTTGCTGTATCATGTATTAATAGATAGCCGATTGGACTTTTCAATCAATCCTGTAATATAATCATTAAAAAAAAAGATCACAAGTTTTATCTAGAAGTATCCTTAAAGTAAAACCCCCTGGTATAAACCAAGGGGCGTTCAATAAACTGCCATTTATAGAACATCAATCAAAATATACATAGTTAATCTGCCCCGTCTGTCTTGGCCCTTGCCACGGCATAATCGCCTACTTTTTTTCCGGTGGCCAGTCCCATTTCACAATCACTCCGGTAATGGATACCGCCATACATACGCGAAACAGAAGCTTCTGCAGCCATTGCCTGGTAAGCAGCCGCCCTTTCGGGTATGATATACCCAAGTATCGTGGCGGCGGCGCCACTAAATGTAGAATGCCCAGAAATATAGGCCGGAAAATTTGGGATGCCGGTAAGTGTTTTTATAGCAGGATTCATTTGTGTTGGTCTTGGATTACAATAAAAAGTTTTGGTATCCCAGCATACAATTGCTGCATCCATTAAAGCCATATTTACCAATGCCATGTTTCTTGCCCAGCGAACTTCACTGAAATTTTTTGTTATAAAGTCTTCTGCAGCTATCGCATCCCAATGCCCGGGTGGTGCGTAAGTATTTACCCCATCAGCCCAGAAATGTACAATACGTATTCTTTCACGTGTTGTATTTGTAACCAAATCCAAAATTTCTGCTGTTTCCTTTTTCATCTGTTCACTCGCGCACAATGGAGGTGGAGGTGGCCGCAAGGCAAGTGTTGTTGTTTCATCAAATAAAAATGGCTTTACTCTTCCATAAAGCGGCAACATCGGTGGCCTTTTAGGGGCATCCTGACTAATCCATGCTATTTCTCCTTTAGAAGTAACATCTTTTTCCATTTGTGCCCAATCAGCAGGTGTGCCTACAGCTGCCCCTGCCTTATCTGTTCTTGCGCGTGCAGTAAATTTTTGTGCCACTAACCTTCCTAAGGCCTCTCCTGCTTCAATATCACTTCGGGTAGCGGTTCCTGCGACGATACTGGCTAATTCCTGCTCCTCTAATTTTTGTTGTATGTTGGCTATTTCACCGGGAAATAAAAGCTTCATCATTTCAGCAGTTACGCCTGCTAATACAGCGCTCTCCGAAGGATATGACGGCAAATCTGTTTGTGGTAATTTTGCCAGTACAGCTACATCAGTTTTATAGGGAGCTGAACGGTTGTAAAATTTTTTGTAATACCACGCAGCAACCAGTGCATCATACTGCGCCGCACTGATATAGGCATAGGCCCTTGCTGCATACGGCGGGTTGGCAAAAGGGAACAAAGGATATGCAAATGGATTAGCGGCACTTGGAATAGGATAGGTACCATCTGCATTTTGATAAGGCGGAAGGTTATACTTTGCTACCAATTCCCGCATCAACTCATTCCATCTCAACACACCACCAGCACCCCAGTAAGCAATTTTTTCTTCCTGCTTTTTAGTGATATTTTTTTGCAAGGCCTTGATCTCGTTCAGTTCCGCAATATAACCTGCTGATGTTACTGCAGCTGGTACAGCCACAGGAATTTCCGTAGGCCCTGTTAATAAAACCGTTTTCCATGCACCAGCATCAATATCTGTTTTAGCCGGGGAAAGTGCCAGAAGATTATCTGTTCTTCCCGCAGCCATTTTGGAGCAGGACATTTGTCCGGTAATCATTACTCCAGTTGTTATTATTAGTACTGATAAAAATATTTTTTTCATTTTATTTTGTTTTTACAGGTGGGGTTGATGGGGTTGATTTTTTGGCTTTATGAGAAAAATCAAGAATATAAAACACACCTCCGTTAATACTACTTGCCTGTCCCATATTTCTTCCGGCAAGGGTAATGCTTCCCCCGCCGATCAGCGCTAATCCATCCACTGCCCGTATATTATACTTGATATTGATACCCGCAGTAGTAGCGTTCATTTTATTGCTGGGGAATGGCATATTGTTCCGAGTGATGTCAAATCCGCCCAGGGTTATCCAGTTATTAATAATGGCTTCAGCGATCATTCGCCCACTGCGATAACCTGTTCTAAATTGAATATTGGACGCATCCGGCATAGACACTTCATTGGTTAAGTGCATCTCTGTAGTATAATAAGATGTTCGGTCTATTTTGATATTGTTCCGCACTACATATGTACCGGATACAGTGGCAAACCATTTACCCATCTGGTAATCCACCATGCCACGCATAGAAAGATTAGTGCTGTGTAAACCAATGGACATAGGCAGAAAATCAGCCACATAATTAGTAGTTGGGAAAGAAACCCCGCCAATACCATATACAGAAATGGTACCCTCACCCAGTTTCGTTTCTACGGGATTCCATTTTACCCATAGTGAAAGATCCTGCAAACCTTTTAAACCGCTTAAAGTACCTGCAGAAGCGTTGGTTTGTATATAAGGTACACTAAACAAAAGGTTCAGTTTATCAGATAACCCATAGTTTCCCATCACACCATACATTTTGGTTGATACCGTTCCCAGGTTATCATTATTTCTTTTCAGGGTTCCTTCCCAGTAGTCGCTCCATTGGCTGCTGCCGTACATGAACCCTGTACAAAAATTATTTTTGGTCATCATAATAGCATCCGCATCTGTTTGGGCAGATAGTTTTGTATATGATAGTATAAAGAATATGATGAGCAGGCTATACCGACGGCTACAGCCAATTATTGATCTTCGCATAACAAAAAGTTTTAGGGTTGAGTTGCAACATGATTATAAGGCAGAAACATTACTGTCTTATAATATGTTTTACAAAATAAATTTCATGTTTAAAACCTAAGAGAGAAGCCAATATTTATGGCATAATCTGCAAATGCAGCATCGCCTTGTGAATACACACCTGTCTGTTCTGTTTTGATCTTGTCAGGCATACTCTGTGTACGGTTGCGTGTTATGGCTATAGGTACAAAAGCATATACATTTATTTTTTTGAAAGCATACGTTATACCAGGTTCCCCCGAAATAATATAACCGGGCCTTCTGAAACCATTACTGCCGCCAATCAAATCATGCACAGGCAAACACTCATTACGCAGTCCGGCAGATAAGGTGAATTTATCAATGATAAAATTAGCGCCGCCCCTCAGCATCAACTGGTCAGGAACACTCATCACATCGCTTCCATTAGCTATGGCAGCAGCTGAAGAGGTTCCACCCCGTGCTGTAGACACACCATTCTGTTCCCTTGGGTTGATGAGGTAATAAAAATTTGCATACAGGTTTATCTTATGGGTGATATTGTAGTAGGCATTTACTTCTGTTGTAAACCCCGTACCTCCATCACCTAATTGAATAGATTGGTCAACTGGCCCCACAATAGTAGTGCCTGGTGTAGTTGTGTAAAAACGATCCTGGTATTTATAATCACCCGTTGCCAGTTTCAGGCCCATTCCTACCTGTACATTTCCTTTAGGGTTTTTTGCGGGATCTAATAACCAGTAATAACCTGTTAACCGAACATCACCCAAACCAAAGGAAGCAGTGGTATGCCTTTCTTTTCCGCCATGTTCATATAAAGAGGAACGGGTATTGGAAACAATGGGTAAATCGAATGATAATGACCACCTGTTAGTAAGGATACGGGTAAATGATATATCCAAGGTATAAGCATGGTTGATAACCTGGGTACCTCCGTCAACACGCTGTTTTTGTTCTACTTCTCCTACAAAATGTTTATAGGAATTAAAATAGCGGTTATTGACATTCAGCAGCCATTTTTTGGCGGATGTATCCGACTGGTCGCCATGGTCCATCGTGCATAAACCACCTACACTGCGGATGGCAACACAACCTTGCGCACTAACGTTCAACGAAATGCTGAGTGAGGAAATGAGTATGATTAATAAAGATTTCATTATAATTTTTTTAAGCATTTAGATAATGGTTTCGAAAGGTTATTTCCTTTTCATTTGTAAACGTTCAACTACCAGGTTGCCTACTTTTTTACCGCATTCCGTACTGATGATGCATGAATTATGAAAATGAAGGCCGCCGTAAAAGCGGGCCCAGTTATTTTCTTCAGCCGCTTTTCTGAATGATGCGAATGAGCGGCTTTTAATACCAAATTCCATTTCTGAGGAATCGGTGTACGCAAAATTATCACCGAATACACTTGTCAGTGCTTCTGCCGCCGAAGCAGAAATAGTTGAGTGCCCGCAGGTGTATTCAGGGAATGCAGGTGTTTGTAAGTAAGGCATCCAGTTTGGATCTATGTATTTATTGATTACCGTTTCGGGCCTCACGGTGTTAAATATGTATTTTGCCTGGAAGCATTGGATAAATGCATCAAATAATGCAATGCTTGTTTTGGTATAAGCATACACAGTAGCTGCATAATCAAATTTGGCCTTTTGGGCTGCAATACCAATGACACTCATCCAGTGGCCGGGCGGTGAGAATTTTTTACTGCCATACATTACATGGCCGGTTACATTCATTTTAAACGGGTTATCATCCCAAAATTCTGCCATATGCTTTTGTTCAGGTGTTAAACTGTCAATCGCATATTTTATCGCCATTACTTCTTTATAATATTTACTATTCTTATCAGTAATGTTAAATGCAGGTGGTGGTGGCGGTGCAAACATGTTGGCACTATCCAATACCATGGGCCTGATCTCACTCCAATGTGGTTCTGCGGCGGAAGCATACAAAGGTGGCGTGGGTATCCAACGACCCGGTACATCCATCACCGTATATTTTTCCGCACCACGTGTTTGCAGGTAGTTATCTTTTTTACTCCACCTGATAATAGAAGCAGACACGCTATCTGCCAATAGCTGTGATGCTTTTTCAATGTCGGATGGTAACCCTTTATCACGTGCTGTCTTTAATAGGCTGTCTTTATATACCTGCAGGCTACCTTCCGGAAAAGTAACTGCCTCACCTACTTTTATATACGCTAATAATGAAGCCAGTTCTACATCAACCAATGAATCAGGTAAAGGTTTGGCTATTTGTTTCAGTCCATTAAGCTGGCCGGCAAGGGATTGGTATTTATCGGGATAACCCACAGCAATCACTTCATACGCAGCTATAGCGGCATATGTATAATTGCGTGATGCCACCATGGGTGAGAAATTATTTCCCATCACCACGGTATTTAATTCATGTACGGCCTGACTGAATAATTCCGGATTGTGCAGGTATGTTTTATACTCGTTGCTTTTACGGCAGGCGAATAAACATACAACAATACAAAGACCCGGGAGGAGCCTCTTCATTCTACTGAAAATTTGATAAGAATAATAATCGTTTGCTTAATGAACCATCATTAAGCTTGCGGCGGCTTGTCTAAGCGGCTGAGGTATTCAGACTTCATGTCTGCAAAGATCATCGAGTACCAGGTTCCAGAGAGATCAGGATTACTAAACTGCCAAGAAAAGAAATGATGATCATCTGTAAAATCCTGCACTGAGAATTTTGCCGAATGAGTTTGATGTGAGGATGCCTTCTTAGAAGAGTTATTTGTTACAAAATCGTTGGCTAATTTGGCGAATTCGTCACGGGCATTTTTAATGCCTGCCCGGGCGGTATTCGGGATACAAAGTAATTCCAGTGAATCTTTATAAAAACGGCGTTTTACATAAGTATAGGTAACACCATTAATGTCTATATTACCATCTACCCTTTCAAATTTTTCTGAACTGCTTCCGTAGGGAAGACTTGCTGAAACCTTGATGCTGACCAGATCGGCCTGGTTATACTTATCCTGGTCAAGATCGGCCTGCATTTGTATATCGGCCTTACCCTCAAAATAATTGGTAAGTAGCCGGTAACCACCCCAATTAAAGAGCAGTATTCCCAATAGCAGTATGGAAGCAACACGTTTCACGACGTGTGAAAATAACACATTATTATTTAACAGAAAATATTTTTTTTCCTGGCCCAACCCCAGTGATAGTAAGGCTTTTCCACTGTTTTGGCAGGGCAGATTTGATCTGTACAATGCCTTTTGGAGTGATTTCCAGTCCGCCAAATCCCATCAAAATACTCTGAACAATACCCCCAGCTCCCGTTGCGAAATACGGGTTGGTGCCACCTTTGGTTTCGGCAATTACCCGCAAAGGCGGATTCAGGTTTGGAACATAGGCATCTTTAAAAAAATGATACGCTTTGTCGCCATCACCCAACCGTGCATATAATAATGTAAAAATGGCCTGGGTCATAGCCGGCGTACCTTCCGTGGGTACCCTTGTTTCATAGTATTCGAGGTCTTTTCTTATTTGAACAGGATCAGCCACTTCTTTTAAAGGATATGCCAATAAATTCACATCGGCCTGTTTAATGCCTTCACCATTATATGCGGCATGTTCGCGGGTTACGCCGTTGTCCATTTTCAATATCGGAATATTGTTGGCTACATTCAGCCAGTCTGCATCGGCTGTTAATCCGAGTAATTTAGCCGCTTCCGTTGCATTTTGTAAAACTGCTTTGGCAGCGGCGTTGGTCCACGCATTATTATCTACATTCTCTGCCCACTCATCGGCAGCTACCACGTTTTTTATATCATATTTTCCGGGGCCATTTCTTTCTACCCTGCTTGCCCAGAAATCGGCGGTCTCTTTTAATACTGGCCAGCCTTTTTCTTTCAGCCATTCTTTGTCCTGTGTTACACAATAATAATTCCATGCGGCTATTCCAACACAGGCGGTAATATGGTGTTCGAATGGCCCGCTCAAAGCCCATACCGGTGTTTCTTCCACACCGGTTGCCGCACTCTCCCAGGGAAACATAGCCCCTTTATACCCATGATTAAATGCATTTCGTTTGGCGGCGGCTAATCTTTGGAAGCGATACTCTACCAGGCTTTTTGCCATTT
>JAYSXR010000029.1:0-6180 GCA_043717145.1 Chitinophagaceae bacterium
GTATTATTGATATCCTGCGAAGTAAGGCCAAAATGGATCCACTCTTTCAGTTGGGGGATACCGGCTTTGTCTAATTGTTCTTTTAAAAAATATTCCACCGCTTTTACATCGTGGTTGGTGGTGGCTTCTATCTGTTTGATCTGTTGTGCATCGTCAATGCTGAAGCCATCCATTACTTTTTTAAGCTGTAGACGGGCTTTAGGGGTAAGTTTGAAAAATTTTTTATCAGCGAGGAAGAAAAAATATTCTATCTCCACCAATACCCGGTATTTAATGAGGGCATATTCTGAAAAATATTCATCTAGGTGGCTTACCTGTTTGCGATAACGACCATCAATAGGGGAGATTGCGGTGAGGTTGATTAGTTCCATTTATAATCAGAAATTTATTTTGAAAAATGAGTTGTTATTTTTTGCCACAGATTCACAGATGGTACTGAGGTAATCTGTGCCAAAGCAGATATGCCACTGTTAAAAAAGCCCATGGTTGCGATGCAGTACAAGTGAGTGACACAAAAATGCTCCATTATGCACAACAGCCCGCAACACAAAAAACCTTTTCTTTGTGCAAAATTAACCGAATTGGACAAGAGAATACGCGTTGGAGCGGTAAGTTATTTAAATACCAAGCCTCTATTATACGGATTAAAGCGCTCGGGAATGATAGACAGGATAAACCTGGTGGAAGAATATCCTGCAAGAATAGCTGCCATGTTGCTGAACGACGAAATTGATGTAGGATTGGTTCCGGTAGCTATTATTCCCCAGTTACAGGAACCCCATATTATTACTGATTATTGTATAGGCACAGATGGGGAAGTGGCATCTGTGGCCATTTTTAGCGAGGTGCCGATGGAACACGTAGATAAGGTTTTATTGGATTACCAGAGCAGGACATCCGTAGCACTTGCCAAATTATTACTGAAAGAATACTGGAAAAAAGATGTGGTACTGGAAGATGCAGGAGAAGATTTCCGTTCATTTATCACAGGCACAACTGCCGGTATTGTTATTGGCGACAGGGCCTTGGAGCAAAGAAAATATGCTGCATATACCTATGACCTGGGCACTGCCTGGAAAGTACATACCGGCCTGCCTTTCGTATTTGCGGCATGGGTAGCCAATAAACAACTGGGAGCAAATTTTGAAGATGCGTTTAACCGGGCCAATGGCTATGGTGTTTCTCATATTGCGGAAGTGGTTGCTGAAAACCCTTATGATAATTATGACCTTACAAAATATTATACCCAAAACATCAGTTACACGCTGGATGATCGGAAGAAAGAAGGACTGGCTTTATTTTTACAGAAACTTGGGAGATTATAGAATGTTGAATTTTCCATGTTGCATAGGAAACGGTTGTTATTTAAAATTCACCATTCAACATCTAAAATAAATAACTTAGCGCATGGCCGACATTTCCGTTATCACCATTTGTTTCAATAACCTTGCGGACCTCAAAAAGACCTGTGTATCTGTTGATGCGCAAACAAGTTTGCCAGAGGAGCATTGGGTGATCAACGGTTCAACAAAGCCCGATATTGAGCAATGGCTGTTGACTACGCCCCAACCATCGTACCGCAGATGGATTAACGAAAAAGATAAAGGTATTGCTGATGCATTTAATAAAGGCATTGAAAAGGCCAATGGCCCTGTTACTCATTTATTGAATTCAGCAGATGTGTATGCTGCTGCTGATGTATTGTCATCAGTTATGGAAATATTTGAAACCAATCCCACAGTGCAATGGAGTAGCGGCAATATTCAGATGATGCGTGCCGGTAAGCCTGTTGTCGTAGGGAAGCCATTTGATAAAACCAAACTTTACCGTGGTATGCGCAGTATTGCGCATCCTACCTGGTTTGTGAAGAAAGAAGTATATCGGAGGGCTGGCCTATACAAAAGCGATTACAAAATAGCCATGGATTACGACATGATGTGTCGTATTGCAAATGAACCATACGTATATATTGATAAAGTAATCATTATTTTTGATGATAGTGGTGTCAGCTCTAAGCAATATCTGCACTCACTGGAAGAGAATAAGAAAGTGTACGAATCTTACTTTGGTTTTTCTTTCCTGTTTATGGTCTGGCAACTCCGGTTAAAATTTTTACATTATCTTCTTCAAACATGGCTTGGGAAGGGATTATTTACTTTAAAGAAAAAAATGGGGTTAGAGAATTGGTAAGTAAATGTTGGTATAAACTTTCAGTTCTCACTACTCACTTTCCCATATAATGCTGATGCACAGCCAATATCACTTTCTCCGGTTTTACTGATGCATACGGTACGTTTACAACAAATTCATATTTCTGCTTCGGTAACACTGGATCGGCCAATTCTTTTTCTACTGCATCTGGATACACTGCATAAAAATTATTGGTCATGGTTAATGGGTAGGGTGCGAAGCGTTGGTATTGTGAGCCGTTGAATATACCGAATACAGTACAACCCACAGCAGCAGCCAAATGTACTGAACCTGTATCTACTGATAACAGGCATTGCGCATGGGTAAACAGGCTAAGCATTTCTAAGAGAGATGTTTTGCCGGTAAGGTCTAGAAGGGCATGATGGAATTGGGTGCAGAATGCATTTGTATGCGCCACATCTGTTTTCGTACCACATACCACGGCGGTCCACCCATAGTTTTCAAAAAGGTAATCACTTACCCGTACAAAATTTTCAGCAGGCCAGATACGGGATTTACTTCTGGAACCGGGGAATACTACAAAATATTTTTCAGGTAAAGTAACCGGAATGGAGGGGAGTTTGTTTTTGTCGATGCTTGTATCAGTTAGTAAAGAGGGCCTGCCCGTTATAAATTCAGTAAATAATGTATTTCGTTGAAATTCGAAGAGGGGTTTCTTTTTCTCCTCAAATAAACGGGTATATAATTTATGGTCATATCCCAGTTCATATGACCGCGCACTTTCCAAATTTGAAACCATGCCTGTTCTGTGCGGTGCTTTGGAGGCGTTTACGAGGCTGTCGTCGTATCGTTTATCACGCGAAAAAGTGGGGTTGATTACTGTATCATATCCCTGCTGGTATACCTGTTTGAGTACCCGGTAACGGTAAGGCATATCTTTTTTAAACAGTAATTTATCCAGCCAGAAAGTTTCCTGTATAATGGCTGCATCAAAATTCAGGAACAAGGTTTTCCAGCTTTGGTTACCATAAAAATGAAATGTACATGCGTGGTACTGTTCAGCTGAAACGATCTCCTGTAAGAATTTATGCCAGAGCATATAATCCCCAATCTCATCAACCCGTACGATCAATATTTTTTTTATAGAGGCCTTTTTGCGTAACCCTAAAGTGGCTGCATAAAGAACCAGATCGTATATTATGCCTTTCAGCTTATTCATGGTTTGTAACTATATTTGAGTTTAGCTGCTCTTATCATAAATAAAATTAATAACAATAATTAAGATGGGAACATTTAAAAAATGGAAAGAAATCTTATATACAAAGTTGAGGCGCACTTTGTATCTGGAGAATATGGATATAAAACTTGCCATGCTGCATGGCCTGGAAACTGAAAAATACCTGGAAAGAAATTTAATCAATAACCCCCGTTACCAGGCTCCTGATAAATTAAATCGGTTTGAATTCCAAGTGTTTTCTCAATTTGGGGAGGATGGTATTATCAGGGAAATATTCGGGCGGATTGGCACCACTAATAAATATTTTGTTGAATTTGGGGTAGAGAATGGTACAGAAACCAATACCACGTATTTATTATTTCAGGGATGGAAAGGGTTGTGGATTGATGGAGGGACGGAATTTACCAACGAGATAAAGGAATCCTTTGCAAAAGCCATTGACCGTAAGCAGTTAACCGTTATTAAAGATTTCATCACCGCAGAAAATATTGAATCACTTTTCGGAAGAGGTGAGGTGCCGGCAGAATTTGACCTCTTATCTATTGATATTGACAGGAACGACTATTATGTATGGGAAGCCATAACCCATTATAAGCCACGGGTAGTAGTGATTGAATACAATTCTATTTTCAGGCCAGGGGATCACTTTGTAGTAGACTATGATGCCAATGCAATGTGGGACCGAACGAGTAATTGTGGCGCCAGCCTTACGGCTATGGAGAAACTGGGTTTGGAAAAAGGGTATAGGTTGGTAGGTAGCAGCTTTGCGGGTTTAAATGCTTTCTTTGTTCGGGAGGATGTAATGGGTGATCATTTTACAGGTCCTTTTACAGCAGAAAACCATTATGAACAAACCCGTTATTTCCTTTATACAAAAAATGGCCATCCCCGAAAAATTACTTTGTAAAATGGGAATAGAATTGATTCACTCTTTACTAGCGGGAAACCACACTGTCAATGAATTTTTTGGCAATATCGATGTCACTTTCATGAAATAAGCAAACATCATAATAACCCACCTGGCTATGGTTGTCATCGGAATAATGATGCAGTTGCCTGATTAGTTCATATTGATTAATGGGTGTTGATAACATATACCTGCCGTAATTATCAAAAAAAATAACAGAATGGTACCCGTACTTTTCTAAAGAAAGTAAAGTAGCCATACCATCTTCCCCAATAGCTTCCATATTGGTTTTGTTGTATTCAAAGAAGATTACGGGTGATTGTTTTTGTATAAGCCCCGTTGCTCCGCGTAAGATAATGGTATCAAACCCTTCTGTATCCACTTTCAGGATTTTTATGTTTTGGGTGGCCAGTTGATTTTCTTCCAATACTTCATCAAGCGTTTTTAACGAAAGCTCCTGACCTTTGTTTTCAGTTGGAATTAATGTAGTATTCCAGCCACTTTTTTCCAGTTCAACCTGCAGGGTCTGTTTTTTATCGCCCAAAAACTGTTGTAAAACAGTTACCTGGCTAAATTGCCGGGTATTGGATTGCAGGAATTTGAATGATACAGGATCACCTTCAATACCAATGACCGGGATATCTATTGCTGATTTAATTACCGCAATGGTATCACCTACATTCGCACCTATATCAATAGCGCAAAGACCGGGATATTTTTTTGCCACACAAGTGGAAAGTGTTCCTAAAAGATCATTCGCATCGGGCCTGTATTTATAGGTACTGATTTGTACGTTATTACCAGGCATATCAATCATGAACTTACCCACTTTCACTTTTTTTATCTGCCCCGCTTTACTATCATTGTGCATATTTACTTTGATAATATCGTAACCTGCTTTATTCAATAATTGCCGGATGATTTTTCTCATATCATTGATTTTACTGTTTCGTCCGGTGAAAACTATATGCGTTGGATAAAATCGTTTTCATCAGAATATGTATTTACTTGTCTAACAGGTCGCTTACTATTTTTTCAAATTGTGGCTGGTAACAAAACGCATAGCCATTGGGCCCCTCTGCCATCACATTTGGACTTTGGTAAAACACTTCTAATACTCTTTTTACTTTCAAAGCTTCGGCCAAGGCAAAAGGGAATGACTGGTTCCCGATAAATAATTTACTCCCCGCGATTACAGAAGTGAGTTCTAAAAAATCAGCAACAGGTTTATACTCCATATTGGGTATAAGGGGTTTCATATTCTCATATTCATCCGGTAACCCTACAAAAACCACTTTCGGGTATTTTTGTAAAAAACCATAATCTATTTTAGGTGATCGGTACCGGCTGCTTCTGGCAACAACAATGGTATCATTAAATGTTTTATTTGGCGCAACCTGCAGCCATGGATTCCAGAGATCGCCTGAAATGCCGAAGGTTAAAAAAAAGTACCGTGTAATGCTACCCATCCGGTAATCGAAAGGAAATGATTTGAATATAGACAGGTCGTAATGTATTTGCTCATTGGCAAGTGCCTGGCATTTATTAAACCCTTTCTGTTGCAGCAGCAAAGGAGCGAACATCTTTACGCTTTTTTCATTCAACATAACATTGCCATTGGGATGGCGCATGTTTTTTGTAAAGTCGGTAACAGGCTGATGTAGGCGCAGATACAGGTTGATCTTTCTTCCTTTTGCCAAAGAGTAGATGGCGGGCATACTGTAAATAACATCGCCTGTATGACCACTATGTGAAAAATTTACTTCATCGCCTTCAATTTCCGGGGGATTGCTTACAATAGCCGGGGCATTTTCAAGTCCTCTCAGAAACCGGGAAAGTTTTTGATTGACATCGAATTCCCTTTTCCAGTTGAATAATATTTTTT
>JAYSXR010000281.1:0-3116 GCA_043717145.1 Chitinophagaceae bacterium
GGTGCACGTTGATAGCACAGTTGTTATTAAGTGTATTGCAACAGAAGGCAAATGTGAAAAAAGCATTTTCAACAGTTGCAACCATGGTTAGGATCCATCCGGTAAGCATGTTGGATGTGAATGAGTTATTGCAAAACACAAAAAGAACATGGGCAAGAATAAAAGAAGGTAGCGGGTTAATCGCACCCGATTTATTTGCAACCTAAAAATGGGGGGAGGTCTACTTTGTAAACAGTATTAGTAAATCAATAAAACCAAGGCTCCTATCTAGTAAAATGGACATATCTCATTTTAGTGGGTTATCAGTGTTATTTTTTCTATCATTATTTAATTCTGTACAATGTTAAACAAAGAAAATTTATCAAAACGTATACTTACAAGCATTTTTTTCGTTAGTATAACTTTCTGTGGCTTTGCACAAAAGCCGGATACTTTGATTACTAAACTGGACAGTCTGCATAAAAAAAATGATAGTACCGGCTATAAACAGGTTAATAACACCGACCCTTCTGCATTTAATGAAAATACCGTAATTAAGTTTGGGGATTATTTTGTTTTACTGGGTAGCGATATGATGCAGGCATTCACTGCACCTTTTCATTTAAAAAAACGCGATTTGGGTAACCTTGCCAAATTTGCGGCAGCAGAAGTAGCCCTATCTTTTGCAGATAAACCCATACAGCGGAATGCACTCGATTTGAGAAATAATAATAAAGGTATAAGAGATGTTAGTGACTATGTTACCCGTTTTGGTGGAACCTCCGAAGTATATACCCTGGTTGCTTTGGGTAGTTATGGCTTTATATTCAAAGATCAGAAACTAAAAACAACTACGCTATTGGCCACCCAGGCTTATTTGACGGGAGGGGCTGTTGAAAGTGTAATAAAATTTTTATCTGGAAGACAACGGCCTTATTATTATGATCCTAATGCCGCAGGGCCCGAGCCTCGCTTTCGCGGGCCTTTTTATAAAGGAACCGATGCTGCTGGCAACAAAATCAATAGTTCTTTCCCTTCAGGCCATACTACAGTAGCTTTCGCTGCCGCAACGGTTTTTGCCATGGAATATAGAAACAAACCACTAATCCCGATCATCAGTTATAGTGTAGCCACTTTAATAGGGTTGAGCAGGATCACAGAAAATAAGCACTGGGCCACTGATATTTTAGCCGGTGCGGCACTGGGGTTCTTAACCGGCCAGCAGGTAGTGAATAACTACCACAGGTATGCCAAAATAAGAAATGCAGAAGCAAAAAAGAAACAGAACACGCTTACATTTAACCTTAATTATGCGTTTGGTACTGTAATGCCTGGGTTAGTTTATAAGATCAATTAAATTAGAATCTGTTTGTGTTAATTAATCTGTATTCGTTACATTTTTTTCGCGCAAAATATTTCTATTTTAGAATGGATATCCGATCGCAATATTATAAATGATATTACTGAAAGGATGGAGGTCTTTAATAATCCATTCATTGCCCCTCGCCATGTAAGGCACCCTCAATGGAACTGCCAGGTCAAATCTGATTAGTAAAAAAGTAATGTCAATTCTTGCACCAATCCCGGCATCTACAGCCAAGTCGTTCAGAAATTTCGCTGTTAGTTGTGCATCCTTACCATATAGGAAAGCATCCTTTGTCCAAACATTTCCTGCGTCTATAAAAGCAGCTCCTTTTAGTCTGGCCATCACTGGAAAACGTAATTCTGAGTTTAGTTCCAGTTTATAATCTCCTCCCACCTGAGGATAATATAATTGCTGTATGGCGGATGCTTTCACCCTTCCCGGACCCAGCTGCCTTACCTGAAAACCCCTAAGGCTGCTGGCTCCACCGATAATAAATTGCCTGGAAAATGGCAGGAACAATGAATTAGCATACGGCACTCCAGCTCCAATAATAACGCGGTTAGCCCAATACACATCATCAGCCAGCCTTCGGCTATACCTGAAATCAGCTTCCAGTTTAACATATTGGGCATAATACGCTCCCGCAAGTTTACTAGAATAGGAAGCTGTTGTTTTATTAATCAGTCCGGTAATATTTCCAGCTGCATCTACGTTCCCGTTAAAATAAATAATCTCTTTTGCTTTTGCATTATTGGTAGTATGATAGGTGAAATTATAAAATGATCCGGCTATGAGTTCGGGAAGATTACTGATGGTCAAAGCAGGTATCTGGTTCACCTGAATAAGGTATTCGGGACTGAATGCGCTGGTGGTATTATATGAAATACTAAGAGGTGCTAAAGTATGTTCATTGTTTGCGGTTTGTTTCCAAGTGAAATCGTATTGAAACTTAAATAGATTCTTAGTGTATAAAGCCTGCCTGCGCAACCACTCATATCCAAATAGAAAACGTGTCTTTGGCGGAAAAGAATGGTTTTCTTTTATGGTAAAAGGTGTAACGAACCTTGGGAATAATAAAGAAATTTCCCCCCCTACCCTAAAATTATTATTCTTCTTTAGTGAATCGGAAGTGGATGTTTCAAAAGCCCCGTATGCTTTCACCACTAACTGTTCGGCTCCTTTAAAAGTATTCCGGTTACGCCAGGTAAAATTAGTTTGTGCCCCTGTAAATGAATTTGTTTTGGTAAAAGCACCCACCTCGGCCTGTATTGTTTTTCTTGGCAATGGAGTAAGGTAATAATATACGTCCAGCCACTTTGGTAGCAGTGTATCGCCATTTACCTGGTATCGGTTTTTTACAAATTTAAATACACCTGTATTTATAAACCTGTTAAGAGTTTTGTTTTGTGTTCTGATGTTATAAAGGCTGCCCGGCCTGTAGGTCAGAGAACGCAGTAAAGTTGCTGAATTAATTTGTTTGACAGTGTCCCTGATATAAACACTATCTATTAATTCCATTCCTGTTTTGGATGTATCCGGCGAAGGGGACACTAATGTATAATTAGGGAATAAAGTAATTCGGTTAATTTTCTGAGGTATCACAGCAGCTACAGGAATCTCAGGTTTCAATTTAAAAAATACATTAACCGTATTATCTCTATTGGAACTATCAACCCATGCTTTAATATATTCCGGACTGAAATAGTAATAGCCTTTTGTTTTCAAGGCAAGATCCACCCTTGTTCTTTCCGCTTTGAGGTCGTCAAGATCG
>JAYSXR010000282.1:0-3099 GCA_043717145.1 Chitinophagaceae bacterium
ATAAAACGTTTAAAGTATTGATTGAAGCCAATTCAAAAAAAAGTGATACTGATTGGCACGGAAGAACAGATCATAATAAAGTAGTCATATTTTCTAAAGGCGATTATCAACTGCAAAAAGGGGATTATGTACAGGTTAAGATCAATAGTTGCACGGCAGGAACATTGTTGGGCGTAATTGTTAAGTAATAATTATATCCCCGCCTTTATTTGTCGCTGACCAACGAAAGAAAATCATCCTGGTAAAGTATATAATTAAATGGGTACAGAAATTTTAATTGGTAATTGCGCATTATTACTAACTATTAATTAAACCAATGGATTTACAAAGTATAAAAAATCGTTTTGGCATTATAGGCAGCGCACCTGCGCTTAACCATGCATTGAACACTGCGGTGCAGGTAGCTGCTACCGACCTTACTGTGTTGATTGTTGGGGAAAGTGGTGTGGGTAAGGAAGTGTTTTCGCAGATCATACACGCGCTCTCCTCACGTAAGCACAATCCTTTTATTGCCGTTAACTGCGGAGCTATTCCTGAGGGAACCATTGATTCGGAATTATTCGGCCACGAAAAAGGTGCTTTTACCGGCGCAGTTGACAGCCGCAAAGGTTATTTTGAAACCGTTAGCGGTGGTACCATTTTTATGGATGAAATTGGCGAAATGCCCCTCGGCACACAAGCCAGGTTATTACGGGTACTGGAAACCGGCGAATTCATCCGGGTAGGTTCTTCCAAGGTGCAGAAAACAGATGTAAGGGTGATCGCAGCCACCAATCGCGAATTATTGGAGTTTACACAAAAAGGTCGTTTCAGGGAAGATTTGTATTACAGGTTAAGTACCGTTCCTATTCGTGTGCCACCTCTCAGGGACAGAAAGGAAGACATTCTTTTACTCTTCAGAAAATTCGTGGTTGATTTTGCTGAACGATATAAAACCACACCTGTACAGTTGGACGATGAAGCTAAAAACCTGTTAATAAACCATGGCTGGCAGGGCAATGTTCGCGAGTTAAAGAATATTGCAGAACAGATTTCGGTATTAAGCACCAACAACCTGGTAACCGGTAATGAAATGCGCAGGTTCTTACCTGAGAAAACGGGTAACCGTTTGCCGGTACTGGCGGGTATACACAATACCGCTGGCGAGTTTGCAAATGAAAGGGAAATATTATACAAGCTCTTTTTCGATATGAAAAAAGATGTGACCGAATTAAAAAAAATGTTCCTTGACATATTACAGAATCCTTCACTGGTAAGCACAGCCACCAACTATACAAGGGATTCCTTGATGAATGATTTTCACAGTAATGGCGAAGGGCAGTCGATTATGGCTTCACCAGCTATGTCACAACCGGTGAATACACAACCTTCTTTTTTATCGCCGGGGAGCAATTCATCACAACCGGTTTTAATGCATGAGGATGATATCCATCACCATGAAGAAGTGGAAGAATCGTTGAATATAATGGATAAGGAAAAAGAACTCATTATAAAAGCACTAAAAAAACATAAGGGCAAACGAAGGGATGCTTCACTAGATCTGGGCATCAGCGAAAGGACTTTGTACAGGAAGCTGAAAGAATATGATATTGATGATTGATAGTTAGTATTTTAAAATTAATATTTAGAAATAATGCATATTTGGCAATTCAAAATATTTACAACAGTTCCGGGAAAGGCTTATTTGGTATTGCTTGTCATAACGATGTTTACCGTATGCTTTTCAGTAACTTCCTGTAAGATTTATAAGTTTAATGATGCTTCCATACCCACAGATGTAAAAACTGTGAAGATCGGATTTATTGAAAATAAGGCCAGGTACATTAACCCGCAATTAAGTCAAAAATTCACAGACAAGCTCCAGCAAAAAATTATTACCGGAACCAAGCTTACCCGCACCAATAACGATGATGCCCATTATGTGATCAATGGAACCATTACAGGATATGATGCCACGCAAACTGTAGGTATCAGTGCCCAACAGGCCACGATCAACCGATTAACCGTAACCCTACATATCACATTAAGAAAGACATTGGAAAATAAAACAGATGAATTTGATGTGAGCCGCAGTTTTGATTATTCAGCCAATCTCTCCTTACAACAGGCCGAAGGGCAACTGCTGGAAGAAGTGGTAAGAACACTGACCGACGAAATTTTTAACCACATATTTTCCAACTGGTAACCAAATTGTATATTTAGCCACATGAATCTTACGCAGGAAAAAGCATTATTTCACCTTGCCGGAAAGCTGGATTTCACCCAACTGGGATCTGACGCATTAAAGCATTTCGCTGATGACTACCCCTATTTTGCCCCTGCCCAATACTTTTTCGCATCAAAATTAAAACTTGATGGGAATTTATCAGCAGCACCACAAACTGTAAAAACTAATTTTTATTTTACCAATCCTCTTTGGCTGCAGTTTCAATTGCAGCACGTATTAAAAAATTCAGTGAACGATAATGGGGTCACCGCCCTGCAAAGCAAAACAATACCGTCCGATTTTGTCATTCCGACGGTGGGAGCCTTAAAAGAGATCATGCGAAAAATTGACCCCTCACAGGAAACTACCAGCGACCTTGAAGTATATGAAGATGAACCAGATGCTACTGATAAAATAGGTGCCGATAATAAAATAGCCGGGTTATTATCAACTCAGCTGGCTGATTTTAAAAAGCCCGTGGAGGCAGGTGCCAAATTGGATATTGATGCCGACAGGGAGCGTTTACATACCATTGATTATTTTGCCTCGCAGGGCATAAAAATAGATCTTGCCAATATCCCTCAGGATAAGCTGACGACCCACCTCAGGAAATTCACGGATTGGCTGAAACAGATGAAACAAACCGATGGTAAACCGCAATACCTGGCTACCAGCCTCGAAATGGAGAATGCAGTGGCGGAAACAGCCAAAACCTCTAATGAAACCAGGGAGATATTAACCGAAACCATGGCAGATGTATTGGTGCAGCAGGGGCAGGTTGATAAAGCGATTCAGCTCTATATTAAATTAAGTTTCTTAAATCCTGAAAAATCCAGTTATTTTGCTGGCAAAATTGAACAACTAAAAGGAATATAATATGATCATTTTGTTTT
>JAYSXR010000283.1:0-3094 GCA_043717145.1 Chitinophagaceae bacterium
AGGGCATTCTGGCTGGGTACTTCCAAATTGTTCATGAATGCGGTTTATTTTGGGGATATTGTAAAGCTGTAAGAATATCTGAATGATCGGTACCGGATGCTGGATTTGGATGAAAATGTGGAAAATAAACAGTTTAGGTAATTTCCAAGCCCGGTTTATACCATTTTGTTAAGAAAAATATTAAAAAAAGAGGAATTCGTATTGGTATTTTGGTGCATTTCCCTACCTTTGCCTCCCGAAAAAATCGGAAAGAAAAAATTAGCGTCATGGCAAGAGTATGTCAGGTTACAGGTAAAAAACCCATTGTTGGAAACAGTGTTTCTCATTCAAACATTAAGACCAAACGTCGTTTCTTACCAAATTTGCAAAAAAAGCGTTTCTTTTTTGCTGAAGAAGACCGTTGGGTAACCATTAAAGTTTCTACGGAAGCATATAGGACCATCAATAAAAATGGTTTGGCTTCCGTGATTAAAGGGATGAGGGCCGCAGGTTCCAAGATCTAACATTTTTACAAAAAAACTACTTAATACATTTAATACAATGGCAAGGAAAGGCAACAGGGTACAGGTGATTTTGGAGTGTACAGAGCATAAGACCAGTGGTCAGCCCGGTACAAGCCGTTATATCACTACCAAAAACAAGAAGAACACGCCCGAGCGTGTAGAGTTAAAAAAATTCAACGCAATTCTGAAAAAAGTAACTGTTCATAAAGAAATCAAATAACCATGGCAAAAGCAGCTAAAACGGCGATCAAGACCAAAGACCAGAAAGCAGCTTCTGAAGCTAAAAACTGGACAAAAGTAATTAAAGCAGTACGCAGCCCAAAATCAGGCGCATACACTTTTAAAGAAGCAATCGTGCACAAGGATAAGATCAAAGATTTCTTGTCGGAGAAATAGTTGTTTCTATCATACAATATTTTAAAAAGCTTTCCTGTATTTGCAGGGAAGCTTTTTGTATTTTATTGTATTTCTGTTGCTGCGGCTAAGTTCATATTATGTATAATCCTGTTTTTTGCATCTTTTCTTTTTATAACCTAAAATGAACGGTATGCGCCATATTTTACTTTTATTTATTCCGCTGTGTTTACTTTTAGGATGCTGCATATCTGAATCAGCCATTGCAGGTAAATGGGTAGACAGGCAAAGGGATGATACATTACATATGATGGCCGATAGTACCTATGAGTTTGAAGAGCGCCTGAAAAATGGCGAATATGGATGGAATACAGGTAACTGGCAAATTGATAAAAGAACGGTTTCTTTTTTTAATACGAAACCTTTGCCCCTTGTAGGGTTTACATTGCGCATTACAAAAACCGGTATAACAGCTTACCCATTGCAATTGAAGTTTAGTATAGACCAGTCTGAAAAAAAAGTTCAATTTACAGATGTGCGTATTAGCGGAAACATGTTAGAAGGGAATAGTTCTGATGTCAGCATCGTTTCAAATAAAATCATTGTAAAAACGGCTAATTTTGATTCTTTACAAGTGAAAATCGGGTATTTCCCGATTATATCATTGAATAAAAATAAGTTTGATAATAACGGGGTATATGAAGTAATGGTTTACCCGGCTGAACGATTGTATGAACTCGATAAATTATCTTATAAATACAGGAACGGTTCTTTAATTAAACATTCCGGAAACATACGTTACAGGAAGATTGCGATTAAATAAATATTCATTATGAGTTTTTTAGGAAAGTTGTTTGGTAAACAGGAAAAGGAAAGTTTAGACCAGGGTTTACAAAAAACCAAGGAAGGTTTTCTCGCCAAGATCTCTAAAGCCATTGCCGGCAAAAGCACGGTGGATGAGCAAGTACTGGATAACCTGGAAGAGGCCCTGGTAAGTGCTGATGTAGGTATTGAAACTACTATTAAGATCATTGAGCGCATAGAAAAAAGGGTAAATGAGGATAAATACGTAGGCACAAGCGAGCTGAATACATTATTACAGGAAGAGATAGAAGCGATATTGGTTGATGCATCCGACCAATCATACAAAAACTTTGGTATCCCAGAAGGGAAAAAACCGTATGTGATACTGGTAGTTGGCGTAAACGGCGTAGGTAAAACCACAACCATTGGAAAACTCGCCCATAATTATAAAAAAGCCGGTAATAGTGTGGTATTAGGTGCCGCAGATACATTCAGGGCCGCAGCAGTGGACCAGTTAACTATTTGGAGCGAAAGGGTAGGCGTGCCTATTGTAAAGCAAGCCATGGGCTCTGATCCCAGTGCTGTGGCCTTTGATACGGTTGCCAGTGCCGTGGCTAAAAATGTCGATGTAGTTATTATTGACACCGCGGGCCGTTTACATAATAAAACGCATTTAATGGATGAATTGGGTAAGATCAAACGCGCCATTCAAAAAGTAGTGCCCCTTGCGCCACATGAGGTAATGCTGGTACTTGACGGATCAACCGGACAAAATGCCCTCGAACAAGCAAAGCAATTTACCGCTACCACAGAAGTTACCGCCATATCCATTACTAAATTAGACGGTACAGCCAAAGGAGGTGTAGTACTGGCCATTGCCGATCAGTTCAGAATACCCGTTAAATACATTGGTGTGGGCGAAAAAATTGATGACCTGATCATTTTTGATAAACATGAATTTGTAGACAGCTTGTTTACTTTGCAGAAATAATTGCGGATATTTTTAGGGGATATTGTGAATATATACATTGTAAAAACCCTTTACTCACCATTCACAACTCTCGAGTAACTATCCTAACCGGTTTTTTGAATTTTACCATTCGCTATCTAATCATTTATTTAAAAAGTATATCTCACACCTAATCCGCCCCAGCCACCTTCAAAATAATTATAGCCGATAATATTAAAAGAAGGCTGCCAGTCGAAACTGAGGTTTAGCGGTATTCCTTTTATTTTGTAATCAAGGCCAATAACGCCATCAATACCAATGGCCAGTCCGCCTTCGCGTGCAGGATATTTGGTTTTCCAAGAATCACTCCAGATACCCATGTGGCCACCACCGCCAACATACCATTTGAACCCATCTATACCGTCAATGTCGAAATGCTTTTCATATAAGCCCGTTATACGGAAACCATCCGATGAGAAATAGC
>JAYSXR010000284.1:0-9255 GCA_043717145.1 Chitinophagaceae bacterium
CTTGCTGCAAAGGCAAAGCCCATACTTACTACCAACAATCCTACCAATACATATTTTACATTGCGGAACAAGTTGAATATTTTCTTGCCAAACAACAGGTTAACGCCCAATACAAAAAAGAAAGTACATAGCAGGTATGAGGCCAATCCAAAACCTTTGTAGATAAGTGTATGGGCTACATACGCACCCAATACGCCGAGCAAATTGGTAACTTTTACATCATTAGTGGCAAATATTTTGATACCGAACTGGTGAACCTTATCCTGGTCTTCCTGCCAGGTGAACAGATATGACGTGAGAGATATAAACAAAAAAATGGTTACCAGTAAGCTTACCGCACCTGCAATTTTTGCAGTACGTTCATCTTTTACCACTTCGGTTACGGTTACTGCAGCTTCCTTATCGGCTGTAAGTTTTTCCGGGTCGGGTGGCGGTGGCGTTTTCTTTTTTAGACTGTTGGCCATGGAAACAAATATAAGCTAAGCGGGAAAGCCGATACCGCAACTGGTAGGTATGTGCAAAACTGGTAAAAGGTTTAACAGTTTTCCACTTTATGGGGCTTGTCCGGCTTTAATGCCCAAGGCAAGAAATACCCAGCCTGCTATGAAAAAAGCACCGCCTAGCGGCGTTATAGCACCGATCCAAGCAAAATGAGTGGTTCCCAAAATGGCCAACATATATAATGACCCACAGAACACAATGATACCTGCCATAAAAAGGTTGCCTGCATATGGCAGTTTCTTATTGGGGAAATGCTTGTATAAAATGCCGGTAATGGCCAGGGCAAATACATGGTAAAACTGGTAACGCACGGCTGTTTCAAAAGTCGTTAGTGACTGCTGGGAAAGGTATGCCTTCAAGGTATGCGCTCCAAAAGCACCGAGGGCTACCGAAAAAGCACCTATATAAGCGGCTATAACCAGAAAATTTTTATGCATATTGTTTAATTATTTTGGCAAACCCTTCATCGCTGATGGCATGGCCTTTTAAGTGATAGGTGGCACGGTGATAATGGGGAAGGCGCTCTACTAAGTTAGCGGTTAAAAATTGATTGAGTTCCGCATTGGAAAGGTTTTGAATAAGTGGGCGATGGGCTTTTTCGGGAATTAACCGTTCTGCAAGTGCTTCAATGGGTTCATCAATCCAAACAGTTATACCATGGTTATTCATCCAATCCATATTATCATGAAAACATGGGGTGCCGCCACCGGTAGCTAATACGAATGCTTTCTTTTCTCCAAACCAATGTAGTATTCGGGATTCAGATTCGCGAAAATAGGGTTCCCCGTCTTCTGCAAATATTTCGGCAATCGTTTTTTCTTCGTGTGACTCAATCAGAAAATCGAGGTCATACCCGCCTACTTTCAGTTTTTTAGAAAGTTTTTTAGTCCAGTAGCTTTTGCCGGTGCCCATCATGCCGATCAGGAAGATTTTCATTGGAATCGTTCTCAAGTGATAATTACGAATTAATAATTATGAATTGCGAGTTAAAAATTACAAATTAAAATTTAAAATTAAACATGATGAAAACATCAATTCGTAATTCGTAATTATTTAAACGCATTCAACCCAGTTACATCCATTCCGGTTATGAGTAAATGAATATCATGTGTTCCTTCATAGGTAATCACACTTTCGAGGTTCATCATGTGGCGCATGATGCTGTATTCGCCAGTGATACCCATTCCTCCGAGCATCTGTCGGGCATCACGGGCAATGTTGGTGGCGATCTCGCAACTATTTCTTTTGGCCATACTCACCTGTTGAGGAGTAGCTTTTCCTTCATTCATCAAAACACCCAGGCGCCAAACCAATAACTGTGCTTTGGTAATTTCGGTGATCATCTCTGCGAGTTTTTTCTGTTGCAACTGAAAGCCACCAATGGGCCGGTCGAATTGAATACGTTCTTTGCTGTAGCGTAATGCGGTATCATAACAATCCATCGCTGCACCTAATGCACCCCATGCGATACCATAACGGGCTTTTGATAAACAACCCAGCGGTCCCTTCAATCCTTTTACATTGGGTAGTATGTTTTCTTTGGGGATTTTTACATTATCAAATACCAGTTCGCCTGTTGCACTGGCACGTAAACTCCATTTACCATGTGTAGTTGGTGTTGAAAATCCTTCCATTCCTCTTTCTACGATTACACCCAGAATTTCGTCCTGTTCATTCCGGGCCCAAACAACTGCCACCTGTGCAAATGGGGCGTTACTGATCCACATTTTTGCGCCATTCAATATTACATGCTCACCTGCATCTTTTATATTGGTAAGCATACTTGCCGGATTGCTGCCGTGATCGGGTTCTGTTAAACCGAAACAGCCGAGCCATTCGCCACTGGCCAGTTTAGGCAGGTATTTGTTACGTTGGGCTTCATTGCCATAAGCATAAATAGGAAACATAACGAGGCTTCCCTGTACACTGGCTGTGCTGCGAACACCGCTATCACCGCGTTCCAGTTCCTGCATCATTAATCCGTAACCGATATAATCTAATCCACCACCGCCATATTGCTCGGGTATGGTGGGGCCAAAACAACCTAGGTCGCCCAACTGTTTCACTATGTGCTGCGGGAACTCGGCACGTTGTGCATAGTCTTCTATGATGGGTGATATCTCTTTCTTCACATAGTTTCGCACTGTTTCGCGGATAAGCTTATGTTCTTCGGTTAATAGTTCATCCAGCATGAAATAATCGGGGGACTGGAATAAATCTGTTCTGGCAGCCATTATATCAATTTAAAGTTAAGTATTTAAGAGTTGCAAACCCTTCGCTAACACCCTATAAAATTATAGATAAGGTATGACTGTGCATGGTTTTGTTTGAACTTTTATTTCCGTTGCAAAGCTTCAGCAACCCTTCAGTTAACAAAGATTTACAAAGTTGCAGACTTTTCTCATTTCAGAGATTTTTCAAGCAACAGAGGCAAAGCGGTACAGAGGTTTTGCAGCGAAGTATCTCTTTGATAATAACGCAGTATATTTATCTTTACAATTTACTTTATGAAAAGGCTATGATTGTTTTTATTCTTATTCCCAACTTTCTTATTGGCACATCAGAAACCCAAGGGAGAAAAAATCCGAAGCGCAGATCAGACAATATTTTTTTGTGATGTCGACAGCCGGCAATAACCGTTCGCAGGATTTGGCCTCGGCCGCTTCAATACAGGGGGGGGCATATGGCCAATATCAAACGCCTTTATTATGAAGGTAAACTAAAAGTAAGGGACCCTTTGGCGATGAAGGTAAATGGATAGGTATTTTTATTATCAACTGCCCCAGTAAAGAAGAAGTGGAAAAATTACTGGTGACTGACCCGGTTGTGAAAAGTTGGAGGCTTGCGTAGGATATCTATCCCTGGCGGACGTCGGCGGTAGACAGTTTTGCGCCTGGCGTACCAAAGAAACGTTAGGGTTCAGCCGGAGGCTGGTGAATAGTAGTCACTCGGCGGGAGCCGAGCGACTACTTCAACTTTATTTCAGATTTTATTAATCTTCTTCTTCGGGTCCACCTCTTCTTCCAGTACCTGTTGCCGATGCCCCTTTCACGCCAACCTGCTCAATTTCTTTATTGATTTCTTCTATGTCTACACTCCTATCGGTTTTATCGCCCATCAGATATTCGGTAAAATAATCAGCCATGCGCCAGAAAAAATATTCTGTCATATCGGCATAACCGTGTCGCTGGCCGGGCAATATTAACAGGTCGAAACGTTTATTTGCTTTGATGAGGGCATTAGCCACCCGTGTTGTATTAGCGGGGTGAACATTGTTATCAATATCGCCGGTAGATAACATCAAATGCCCTTTCAGGTTTTTGACGAGGTCTTGGTTTTTTTCAATATTGTAAATAAAACTGGTGTCACCTTTATCGCCAATGGTTTCTTTAACTCCGTGGTGTTGTTCGCTCCACCAACGGTTGTAAACAGAGTTATCGTGGTTACCGGATGAGGAAACAGCCACTTTAAAAAAATCAGGATATACTAACATGGCAGCTGTACTCATAAATCCACCGCCGGAATGTCCATGGATACCTACTTTGTTAATGTCTAAATAAGAATACCGATCTGCCAGTTGTTCTGCGCAGGCTTTTTTATCAGCCAAACCATAATCGCGAAGGTTGCCGTAACCAAAATTGTGGTACCATTTGCTGCGTGACGGATGTCCTCCCCTGTTACCCATTGTTATCACTACAAAACCTAACTGCGAAAGGCGTTCTGTTCTATCCATGCCACGGCCAAAAGCTTTGTTTACGGCTTCGGTTTGGGGACCGGGATAAACATATTCTATAACAGGATATTTTTTAGTAGAATCAAAATCGAAGGGTTTATACATTACTCCGTAGATATCTGTAATACCATCATCAGCTTTCACTTTAAAAGTTTGCGGAAATTTATACCCTGTTGAAAAAAGCGAACTCAGATCAGCTGTTTCAAGGTCTATTACTTTTCTGCCATCGGCTGCATACAAAGCTGATTTAGGAATGGTATTCACCCTGGAATAGTTATCAATAAAGAAGCTTTTACCATCATTTATATTTATGGTATGTTCGAACTCGCCGGGATTCAGCAACTTTATGCCGGTCCCGTCAAAATTAATTTTGTACGCATGCAAATAGTAAGGGTCTTCACCGGCTTCTTTGCCGTTGGCGGAAAAATACAGTATCCGTTTGGCATCATCAATCGCTAAAATATTTTCTACGTGATAAGTTCCTGAAGTGATCTGGTTCTTTAGTTTACCATTCTCATCATACAGATAAAAATGTGCATAGCCATCACGTTCACTCCATTGAATAAATTCTTTGCCTTCATTTATCAATCCCAATCTTCTTGTCTCAATATATGTATTAAACCGTTCTTCTATTAAAGCCTTTACGGTCCCTGTTGCCACATCTGCCACACACACATCCACTTTCTTCAAATCCCTGCTGGTGCGGGTAAAATAGAATTTATCGTTGGTACCCAACCATTTCAGCGGCCTGAAATCATCATCACGGGCATTGATCTTTCCGGGATCGGACCAGACAGAAATATTTTGGTCTTTAAATTGTGAGAGTCCCATTTCCTTACCAGTTTGTGAGGCTATATCAAAAATATATACATGATCAATCGGCGATTCCTTATCTCCCGGCATCTGGTACTTATAGGTTTCTAAAGTAGGACGTGGATCGCTGAGGCTGTTGATTACCCAAAGATCTTTCACTTTACGGCTGTCATTTCGTTCTAAAACAAAATGCTTCGAATCAGAAGACCAAAATGCGAAAACAGGTTTACGTTTATTCTTATTCTTTTCCTTATCAACATTATTTTCTCCATTCCCATCGGATGCATAGCTGTAAAACTCAATACCATCTTTAGTGAAGGCATGATCAACAACGGTAGAATCATCTTCATTCTTTAAAGCTTTCTCGTAATTATCTTTATCCATCCAGAAAACATTGTAATTACGCCCAAATAAAACGATGTTGCCATCTGGTGAAATGTTGGCCCAGTTGGGTTTTCGCTTGGGTTTTTTAAATTCGCTTAATTCGGTAAGTTCACCGGTGCTGAGGTTATATTCAAAATAGAAAGTCTTTTTTTCTTTTACAGGCGGGCTGCCTTTTTTGACAGTGGTATCTTTCTTTTCTATTTCCTGTGTACTTTTTACTTCAAATTGTATCCAGTTTTCGTCTTTGATAAAACGCATACTGTCCAGCCCCAGGTGCTGTGCATCAAAAGCATCTTTCACAATCCTGGTAATCTTGGCTGCAAGGTCGGCATTATCAAACAATACTTTCTTCTCCCCTTTTACCGGATCAACGATATACCATTTTTTACCTTCCGTAGTTTCATACATATACCAAAAACGGTCGCTTTTCTTCAGCCAATGCGGATCAACGCTTGTACTGAAGATCAGCTTCTCTAATTTTTTAGATGAAAACCGGGCAGCCAATTGGTAATTGGCTTTGGTTACGGGTACGTTCTGTGCGAATGACAAGAAGGTAACAAATAAAAACAGAAGGGTAAGCCAAATACTTTTCATAGCAGTAGTTTATGTTTTTTGGAAGTGATGAAAATAAAGCAAACAGAATGAAATAATGAACCATTTATCAAAAAAAACAAATTCTCTGCGAAAATCGCGGTCCTTCTGCTGCTCCGCAGTAAATAGCAACTATGATTATTGGGTGTTTCTTTCTGATCAGGGTTCTCTTGGCAGGGGTAAGCGCGAAGGTTTTATATTGCTAAATCCTGCTTACTTTGCAGTAAACAATTTACATGCACCCCGTTTTTTCTATAACTCTTGATTTTGCCAGGCAGGCAGATGCAGCTGATGAGCTGGCAGGTTTTAAAAAGCAGTTCCATTTTCCTAAAAAGAATGGCAAGGATGTGATCTATTTCTGCGGAAACTCATTGGGATTGCAGCCGGTAAATGTTGAAGCGGCTATTCAGACTGAATTAAACAGTTGGAAAGAAGTAGCCATTGGCGGCTATTTTGGCGGCACCAATCCCTGGTTATATTATAATGATTACCTGAAAGCCTCTTTAGCCAAGATAGCCGGATGCAAAGAAGATGAAGTAACTGTAATGAATACACTTACGGTAAACCTTCATTTAATGTTGTTGAGTTTTTACCACCCCACCAAAGAACGTTTCAAGATCATGATGGAAGCCGGTGCATTTCCATCCGATCAATATGCCATAGAAACGCTGGTAAGGCATTTTGGATTTGATCCTGCTTCCACTATCATTGAAATTGCCCCAAAAGAAGGAGAAAAAATATTGCATACTACAGATATTGTGGCAGCAATCGAAGCCCACGGCGAAAGCCTGGCTGTGATTATGTTCGGTGGCATAAATTATTATACAGGTCAGCTATTTGACATGAAACGCATTACCCAAGCGGCACATGGAGTAAAAGCTATTGCCGGTTTCGACCTGGCACATGTAATAGGGAATGTACCATTGCAGCTTCATGACTGGGCAGTAGATTTTGCCGTTTGGTGCAGTTATAAATATTTAAATGGGGGGCCGGGTGCTATTGGCGGTGCATATGTACATGAATATTTTGGCAATGATGTGCGCACGCCACGATTAGGTGGCTGGTGGGGTAACGATGAGAAGACTAGGTTTAAAATGGAAAAAGGCTTTCTGCCCAAACCCAATGCCGGAGGCTGGAATATCAGTACGGCACAGGTATTCAATACTGTTTGTTTAAAAGCCTCCCTGGAATTGTTTGATAAAGCTGGAATAGAAAAACTAAGGGTAAAAAGCGTGCAATTAACTGCTTATTTAGAATACTTGCTACATCAATTACCCAATATTAATTTCGAGATCATTACACCGGCAGATGGCGAAGCCCGCGGGGCACAATTATCATTGTACTTTAAAGACCGGGGCAAAGAGATACATGATAAAATGATAGAAAGTGGCATTGTAGTTGATTTTCGTGAGCCGGGTGTAATCAGGGTGGCTCCTGCACCTTTATTTTGCAGTTATGAAGATGTATATAGGTTTTATGAAATACTGAAAGATCATTTTTAACGCAAAAACGCCAGGGCACAAATATTCTCAAAGGATTTTTCTTGCGTGACTTAGCAGTTATATTCAACACCTTATGAGTAAGCATCACTTTACTTTTTTAGCATTAGGAGACTCGTATACCAATGGTGAATCTGTTCCTTTACACGAAAGCTTCCCATACCAAACTGTACAATTACTCAGACAGGCAGGTTTACCTATTCAAGCGCCGGAGATAGTAGCTAAAACAGGCTGGACAAGTTTTGAACTTGCCGGGCATATCCTGCACACAAAATTAAATGAACAATACGATTTTGTTACGCTGCTGATTGGGGTAAATAATCAATACAGGAACTTGTCTATTGATGAATTTGCAACTGACTTTGCATTTCTTCTGCGCAAAGCCATCCATCTTAGCGGAGAAAAACCCAGCCGGGTATTTGTGTTATCAATTCCTGATTGGGGTGTAACTCCTTTTGCTGTAAAAAAAAGTGAAAATAAAATAAGTGAGGCGATTGACGCTTTTAACACGATCTGCGAATCTGCGGCTAAAAAATCCAAAACACATTTCATTAATATCACCGAAGAAACACGAAAAGTCCAAAAAGACAGTTCGCTCCTGGCAAGTGACCAATTACATTATTCCGCAAAGGCGTATGCTGTGTGGGCCGGAAAATTGGCTGATTTAATGAAAGTGATTTTTTGAAACACATAGATTTATAGGTTAAAACAAAAAATCAATAGCGTAATTCTATTTTGCCAATGGCTTGTCCTATGTCCCTTTTTGTTTCAAAACAATTATACATAACTGGCCATCTCTGAATGGTATTTTTGTGCAACAATTTTTGCCTGTTCTGCAAAGTCTTCCCCTTTGCTGGCAAAAATAATAGCTCGGCTGGCATTTACCAGTAAGCCACAATCTTTATTCAATCCATATTTAGATACTTCTTCCAGGCTACCACCTTGTGCGCCTAAACCTGGTACCAGGAGAAAATGATCGGGAATAATAGAACGTATGTGATCCAGTTCTTCAGCGCGTGTGGCTCCTATTACGAACATACAATTTTCAGTTGTACCCCAGGAAGCTGTTTTTTCCAGAATCTCTTCATACAATCGTTTTTCATTCCCATTGGTAAGCGTCAGTTGCTGAAAATCTTTACTGCCTGCATTGGAGGTAAGGCCTAAAATAATGGTCCATTTATTTGCATAATCAAGGAACGGGCGAATACTGTCTTCGCCCATATAAGGGGCCACCGTTACTGCATCGAATGGCAATACTTCAAAAAATGTTTTGGCATAATGTGAAGAGGTATTGCCAATATCACCTCGTTTGGCATCGGCAATTTTTAAATGGGTATCGGGAATATAGTGAACCGTTTTCTCCATAGCCTCCCACCCTTTTAAACCCTGCGACTCATAAAAAGCCGTATTGATCTTATAGCTTACACAATATTCTTTTGTAGCATCTATGATAGCTTTATTAAATTGAAAGACGGCATCAGGGTTCGATTGAAGGTGTTGGGGTAACCGGGTAATATCTGTATCAAGTCCTACACAGAGATAATTTTGTTTTTGCCGTATCTGCGCAACAAGTTGGGTGCGGTTCATAGTGCAAAGATACGAAGAGGCAAAGTCTGGAAGTCCGGAAGTCTGAAAGAAAATTTCATCTCCTTACGCTATCAACGTCACTGCGTCATTTACAACCCCGTATAATAATCGTATCCTTTCTCTGCCCAATAATCGGGTGGCCTTGAA
>JAYSXR010000285.1:0-9221 GCA_043717145.1 Chitinophagaceae bacterium
GTAGCCATAGATGCCGCAGGCAACCTCAGCGGCAGTTGCACAACAAGTGGTATGGGTTTTAAAATGCGCGGCCGTTTGGGCGACTCCCCTATTATTGGCGCGGGTTTATTTGTAGACAACGAAGTAGGCGCCGCCACCGCTACCGGGCAAGGTGAAGATGTGATACGCATCTGCGGTTCGCATTTGGTAGTTGAGTTAATGCGCCAGGGCCTATCGCCAGAAGCTGCCTGTAAAAAAGCAGTAGAGCGGATCATAAAAATAAAAGGCAACAAGGCATCAAAAGAAATTCAGGTAGGATTTATTGCCATTAATAAGAAAGGTGAGTATGGCGGATACTGTATTCAGAAAGGTTTCAGCTTTGCCGTATGTTATGGCGATGATAAAAATTTTATGGTGGATGGGAAATACATATTATAGTATAGTTTGAGGTTGTTCATCAATTAAAATGTAGGATGTGATTTTAGAGATTGCCGTATTTAATATTGAATCCGCACAATTGGCAGCTGCTGCAGGTGCAGATAGATTGGAATTGTGCGAGAACCCGGCGGAGGGCGGAACTACACCATCGTATGGCACCTTAAAAATAGTAAGGGAAAAAATCAGTATGCCTGTTTTCCCGATTATTCGTCCCAGGGGTGGTGATTTTTTTTATACAGACGAAGAATTTGAAGTGATGAAAAAGGATGTACTGCTCTGCAAAGAATTGCAGTTTGACGGTGTTGTTATTGGATCACTTATGGCAGACGGGAACATTCATAAAGAACATACAAAATATTTAGTAGACGCTGCTTACCCGATGGAAGTAAGTTTTCACCGCGCATTTGACAGGGCGGCCCACCCTATGCAGGCATTGGAAGATATTATTGATTGCGGTTGCAGCCGCATTTTAACAAGCGGCCAGGTACCTGTTGCCTTTAATGGAAAAGAGCTCATCAAAACACTAATTGAAAAAGCCGGTGACCGCACCATCATCATGCCCGGCAGCGGTGTGCGAAGCAGTAATATTATTGAACTCGCAAAGTTTACCGGCGCTATGGAATTACATTCTTCGGCAAGGAAAGAACTGCCGTCTATGATGGGTTATCAACAAAAAACCATGAACGAAGAATTAAAAACGGTAACGGTTGATATAGAGGAAATACAGAAAATGAAAGCCGCTTTGAAGAACTTATGTTGATTGCTTCATGTATTTTTCATTCAACATTTAAAATTCACATTTAAAATAATACTTTGAATATCCGGGACGAAATATTAAAAGAGCATTCAAAAACACAGGCATTAAAAATTGCCGCATATGCTTGTTTGTCTAAAAAGAATTTCAAAGGGTAGATGGTATGTTTTATGGCTAATGAATACCGTTTATCGCAACGGGCGGCATGGAGTGTGAGCCTGGCCGCAGGAATTAACCCTGAAATAATACAACCGTATTTAAAGGATACTGGTAATGCAGCTCCAAAGAAAAGACGTACATGATTCGGTTACCAGGAATTCCATACGTATGTTAAAACAACTGGATACCCCCGAAATATTTCATGGAGAAGTGATGAATGCCTGTTTTCGTTTTATTAAAACACCCGCTGGTCCGGCAGCCATTAAAGCATTATCTTTAACTACACTGTTCAACCTCTCAAAACAATACCCCGATATAAAACCTGAACTCAAACTGATCATTGAACAAAGATGGAATACAGAAACTGCTGCATTTAAAAGCAGGGGAAAGAAAATTTTGATGGGAATAAGTAAGGTTTAAAATTATAAAGAAAGTTTCAGCAGTGAAAAGGGTTGCACACTATTTGACTGCTTTTACTCATTTAACTTCTTACACCCCATCAATATAAAACCCTCACCTTAATTGTTGCCTTTACTTCTTTCAATAATTCAACGGCCTGTTTGGAGAGTTTTTTGTCTACGTCCAATACTACATAACCAATCGCTTCATTGGTTTTTAAATACTGTCCGAGAATATTGATATTGTGTTTTGAAAGGGCCGTATTGATCGCACTCAATACACCGGGAACATTGTGATGGATATGCAATATGCGGTGCGCATTTTCTACCGGTGGTAACCCAATGGCAGGTACCGTATGTGACCCGTTGGTGATACCCCTCTCGAGGTATTGAAATAATTTAACGCTTACATCTTCGCCAATATTCTGTTGCGCTTCTTCTGTTGAGCCGCCAATGTGCGGTGTGAGGATCACATTAGATAAACCCTGCAAAGGTGTTTCAAAATGGTCGCCGTTTTTCTCGGGCTCCCAAGGGTATACATCAATGGCAGCGCCACTGATACTTCCGTCCTGTAAAGCAGCAGCCAATGCTTTCAGGTCTACCACTTCTCCCCTTGCATAATTAATTAGTATAGACCCATTTTTAAAATATTTAAGACTGGTTTTATTAATCAGATTTTTGGTCTGTCCCGTTTCCGGAACATGTAATGAAATGATATCGGAATTGGCTAACATTTCTTTCATATTCCTGGCAGCAACTGCATTCCCCAGCGGAAGTTTGGTTTCGGTATCATAAAACATCACTTTCATCCCCAACCCTTCTGCCAATACACTTACTTGTGAGCCGATATTGCCATACCCGATAATACCTAAGGTTTTACCACGCAGTTCATAACTGCCCTTAGCCTCTTTCATCCAGATACCTTCATGTGCGGCTTTGTTTTTATCAATGATACGTCTGATAAGCATGATACTCGCACCAATAACCAATTCTGCTACACTGCGGGTATTACTGTAAGGCGCATTAAATACCACAATGCCTGCTTTGGTAGCGGCTTTAAGGTCAACCTGGTTTACACCGATACAGAAACAACCAATAGCCTGTAATTTAGGGGCGGCTTCCAGTACTTTGGCTGAAACATGAGTTTTGGAGCGGATACCCAGTAAATGCACGTCTTTAATCTCTTTAATCAGTTCCTGCTCACTCAGGGCACTGTTTAACCTGCGCACGTTTGCATATCCGTTTCGTTTGAAATGTTCAACTGCTTTATCACTGATATTTTCCAGAAAAAGGATATTAATACGTTCTTTGGGATAGCTTGTGGTTGCCTGCTTGCTCATGTATGCGAAAATAAATGTTATTTATATTATCCCAACGTGGATAGTTTTCCACTTGGGTTGGCTCCATAGGGGCGTGGTCTTATATTTGTAGCATTCGATAAAATACACCTAATGCTCAGATTGATGATTATTCCTATACTTTCTTTACTAATTATGGCCTGCAGTTCGGGCTCGGGTGTGCCAGTAAAAAAAGATTCAGCCTATTTTATTACAAAAAGGGCCAGTTTCTCCACTTTACCATCGAAAGAAAAAGATTATTATGCCAATGCCATCAAGCCTTTATACCAATCCCTACTGCTAAAAAGCGGGTTCAATGGCAGTATTCTCCTGGCCAAAAACGGAGAAGTCGTATTTGAGGATTACCATGGATTGATCAATTTTAAAACCAAAGCGCCTATAACCTCCAGCACCCCTTTTCATGTAGCGTCTATTTCAAAAACTTTTACTGCCACTGTAATCCTCCACCTGATGGAGCAGGGAAAGATAGCTTTGGATGATCATGTTGAAAAATACTTGCCGACCTTCCCCTACCGGAACATTACAATAAAGGACCTGCTGTCACACAGAAGCGGCCTTCCAAAATATGATCATTTTATGCAGGCTACCAGCACCATTGTTACAACCGTTAAGAATAAAAGGGGCAAACTGGTAAAAAGTAGAATCACCATAAAAACGCCCCTTCAGTTCACAGGCCTCGCTTCTAACCAAGATGTGTTACAATTCATGATCTCCAACCGCCCCCCCTTAGAAGCAATTCCCGATCACCGTTACAGCTATTGCAATACCAATTATGCCATACTGGCCCTTGTTATAGAAAAAATCACACAAACCCCCTTTCCTGAATACATGCTTACCAATGTATTTAAGCCACTCGGCATGAACCATACCTATATCTTCAGCATCAAAGACACAGCCAATTATGTGCCTTCGTATAATTATAATAATGCACCTTTTAAACTGGAAAAACTGGATTGCGTTTATGGCGACAAGAACGTGTATACCACGGTAAGGGACCTTTTGTTATGGGATATTGCGCTAAACCAGGGCAGTTTTGTGAGTACTAAAACCCTTGAAATGGCTTATCAACCCTATAGTAATGAGCACAGGGGTACTAAAAATTATGGATTGGGATGGCATTTGTTCATCAATCCGCCCGATCCAACCATTGTGTATCATAATGGCTGGTGGCATGGCAACAATGCTGTTTTTAAAAGATTGCTTGCCAATTCTGCTACAGTGATCATACTGGGCAATAAATTCAATCGGAATATATGGAGTGCCGGAAAAATGAGTTCTGTATTTACTGGCCATGCAGATACCACCCTTTTAGAGGAATAACTACTTGATAAACAATTGTTTTATCCCCACTAAAGCATAAAAAGCATAGGGGGCAGGGATTTTACGGTTTTCCCCCTATTTTTGCTGACTTTTCATTAAAGCAACAGATACAAATTTCTTATGGACAAAATTTTGTTTTATGCCGTACCGGCAATGGGAGTCGTAGGACTCCTGTACACATTGGTAAAATTCAATTGGGTTTCAAAGCAGGATGCGGGAAATGAGCGCATGAAAGAGATCAGTAATTACATAGCCGAAGGGGCTATGGCTTTCTTGAAAGCAGAATACAAGATCCTTACATATTTCGTAATCATAGCGGCCATATTATTAGCGATCATGGGCTACTCAGATGCCAATAGCCACTGGAGCATTGCCCTTGCTTTTATTTTTGGTGCCTTCTTCAGTGCACTCGCAGGCTTTATCGGAATGAAAGTGGCTACTAAAGCCAATGTACGTACCGCGCAGGCTGCCCGTACCAGTTTAAGTCGTGCCCTGAAAGTTTCTTTTACCGGCGGATCGGTAATGGGAATGGGTGTAGCCGGACTGGCTGTTTTAGGTTTGGGTAGTTTATTCATTATTTTAAAAATGGTATTTGCGCCAAACGCCGCAGTGGATAGTGAAGAAATGAAAAGGGCCATTGAAGTGTTAACAGGATTCTCATTAGGCGCAGAAAGTATAGCATTGTTTGCACGTGTAGGTGGTGGTATTTATACAAAAGCAGCCGATGTGGGTGCCGACCTGGTAGGTAAAGTAGAAGCAGGCATCCCCGAAGATGATCCCCGCAACCCGGCAACCATTGCCGATAACGTGGGTGATAATGTGGGTGATGTGGCAGGTATGGGTGCCGATTTGTTTGGAAGCTATGTAGCCACCGTTTTAGCTACTATGGTTTTAGGCAGGGAAGTAACGGGAGCCATGGGATCTGTTTTGAATGATGGATATGGTGGACTATCCCCTATACTTTTACCTATGCTCATAGCAGCTATGGGTATCCTGTTTTCAATCATAGGAACCTTCTTTGTAAAAATATCCGACAGTGCAGGTTTGAGTACACAAAAGGTACAGAATGCATTAAATATGGGTAACTGGGGCTCAATCGTATTAACGGCGATAGCCTCTTATTTCCTGGTAAATTTTTTATTACCTGAACACATGTTGTTAAGAGGATTTGATTTTACCCCAACAAAAGTATTCGGTGCTATTATAGTAGGCCTTACAGTAGGTACCCTGATGAGCATGATCACTGAATATTATACAGCGATGGGCAAACGCCCGGTAATGAGTATCATCCGTCAATCATCTACCGGCCATGCAACGAATATCATTGGTGGACTGGCTGTGGGCATGGAAAGTACCTTGTTACCTATACTGGTATTGGCGGGAGGTATTTATGGTTCTTATGCCTGTGCAGGTTTATACGGTGTGGCCATTGCCGCAGCCGGTATGATGGCTACTACCGCAATGCAACTGGCCATTGATGCATTCGGTCCGATTGCCGATAATGCAGGGGGTATTGCCGAAATGAGTGAATTACCAAAAGAAGTTCGTGAGAAAACAGATATCCTGGATGCTGTTGGTAATACCACTGCCGCTTCCGGAAAAGGTTTTGCCATTGCCTCTGCAGCCTTAACTGCTTTGGCTTTGTTTGCAGCATTCGTAGGTATTGCAGGTATTGATGGAATTGATATTTATCATGCCGATGTATTGGCAGGTTTATTTGTAGGTGGCATGATCCCTTATATTTTTTCTTCCCTGGCAATACGCGCCGTTGGTGAAGCTGCTATGGCGATGGTGGAAGAAGTACGCCGCCAGTTCCGCACCATCCCGGGGATTATGGAAGGTACCGGTAAACCTGAGTATGATAAATGTGTGGCCATCTCTACAGAAGCCTCACTAAAAAAAATGATGCTGCCGGGTGCTATCGCAATCTTATCGCCATTGATTATTGGTTTTATTTTCGGACCTGAAGTATTGGGTGGATTCCTGGCAGGTGCTACGGTAAGCGGTGTGTTAATGGGCATGTTCCAGAATAACGCCGGTGGTGCCTGGGACAACGCCAAAAAATCTTTCGAAAAAGGTGTTGAAATAAACGGAGAAATATTCTACAAAAAATCTGAACCGCATAAAGCATCTGTAACCGGCGATACCGTAGGTGATCCCTTTAAAGATACTTCTGGCCCTTCTATGAATATCCTGATTAAACTGATGTCCATCGTTTCATTGGTTATCGCCCCTACCCTTGCACAAATGCATAAAGCATCTGCTAAAAGCAAACAGGTGATTGAACAGAATATAAAAGTGAAAATGATGAACAAAAGTGATACAGCCAAAATAAATTATACTGTATCGGATATCACAACTGAGAAAGATAATGGTGCTGAATCTCTAATCTATGCCTTAAAAAATGATGGCCTGGTAAAAGACGGGCATATTTCACTCGAATTAAAAGATGGTAAACTCACCATTAACGGTAAAGAGCAGACTGCTGAAACTTTAAAAAAATATGAACCCTATTTTGAAGGACAGAAAAATTTCAGTCTTACCATGGATTCTAAAAAATAAAACAAATAAGCAGGCACAGAAAATTGTACCTAATCCCGGCCTTATGGCCGGGATTTTTGTTGGCAGGAGAGTTGCCAATAAGTAGCTTTTTTGTGGGATCCTAACGCAAAAAAACCTGACACAGTTGCCCGGTGGGTTACTCACTACCACCCTATCCCTATTTTCCGCCGTTTACGAAATTTTATTTTTTGCTATACGAATTAGATCGTAAATTACTTACGAATAAAATCGTACCAATGGCAGCAGCAAAGCACATTAAGCCTACAGAAAGTGAGTTGGAAATATTACGGGTATTGTGGGACAAGGGTACCGCAACCGTAAGGGAAGTGCACGAAATACTCAGCGAGCACAAGGATGCCGGCTATACTACTACCCTCAAATTAATGCAGATCATGTTTGAGAAAGGGATTGTAAAACGTGACGACAGCAACAAAACACATATCTATCGCCCCAATATCACCAGAGAAAATACACAGCAGCAGATTGTAGGTAAGATGATCTCATCATTATTCGGCGGCAATTCTACTCAGTTGGTTATGCAGGCATTGGGTAACCAGGTACCGAGTAAAGCAGAATTAGAGGAAATTCAAAAACTATTGGATAACCTGAAAAAACAGTAGTGCTATGCAACATGTGTTTCAATCAACCTTCCTGCAGGCACTGGGCTTTGCCATTGCCAACAGCCTGTGGCAAACCGCATTGGTTTGGTTGCTGTTCATGATCGTTACTAACCTGCGAACATTTACCGCTTCGGCTAAATACCGTTTGGCTGTTGCCGGGCAACTGATCAGTTTTACCTGGTTCTTTATTACTTTTCAATTTTATTATCACCAATACAGTGAAGCATGGCAACAGTCAGTAGCTGTATCACAAAATATTCAACCTATCGCATGGAGCAATGGTAGCTTTTCCTCCACACTTATTACATGGATGATCAAGGGTGAACAATTATTGCCTTACCTGTCAATGGCTTATTTACTCTTGATGGTGTTCCTCTGCATCAGGTGGTTGTTGGGTTACAGGCAAACACAAATCATACGGACTACCGGCTTACAAAAGATACCGGCTGAATGGCGTTTATTTGTAAAAAGGATTGCTGTACAGTTAGGGATTAAAAAAGAGATAAAAATATTTTTATCAGGTGTAGTAACGACACCCATGACCATTGGTTTTTTAAAACCCATTATCCTGATACCTATTGCCAGTATCAATCATTTAAGTACCGATCAGTTAGAAGCAGTCATCTTACATGAACTGGCGCATATTAAACGATATGATTACCTGGTCAATATTGTTTTGTCAGTAGTTGAGATCGGCCTTTTCTTCAACCCATTCACACAATTGCTTAGCAAAAGTATCCGCAAAGAAAGAGAGAATAGTTGCGATGACTGGGTAATACAATTCCAATACAATGTATCTGTGTATGCCGAAGCTTTGCTGCGCATTGCCTACCTGCAATCTGCACCGGCATTTGCAATGACCGCAACCGGAAAAAAAAATGAATTACTAACGCGTGTCAAACGGATGATTGACAAAAAAGAAAACCGTTTTAACTACCGCAAACAATTACTGGCTTTTGTAATTGTAACCGGTATGCTGAGTTCAATTGCCTGGTTAAACCCAATGGCACCGGCATTTAAGGATTATATGGCCACAAATGGGAAGCCGATTGAGAAAACAAAAGTACAATCCTTTGCTATAGAGCCGATAGCCCTTAGCATAAGTAACCCACTCTTTAATCCTGTTTTCTTTTTATCAGCACCTTTGAAAGCCGAGATGAAAAAAAGTATGGCTGCTGCACAAAAAGAAATTGAGGCCCTCGCCCCTGTTCATCCCAAAGAAAATATGGGATTGTTGGAAGCCATCACACCAATGGTGGCCAATGCATTGGAACAGGCCTCACTTGAAATGAAAGAAAAAAATACAGACTGGAAAAAAGAATTGGGAAAAATGGAGTTTGCCAAAATAAACCTGGCAAAATCATTCCGGATAGACAGTCTCTCAATACCTAAAATATTCCGTTCGATGCTAAAAGAAGAATTTACCAGGTCATTGAAATCAATGGAGAAAGATATAGCTAAAGCCAAATTGGAAATAAGCATAGCCCAAAAAATAAAAGTAGACATACATATTGACCAGGAAAAAATACAGCGGGATATCAAACAGGCGATAGAAGAAATTACTAAAATAGGCCTGGATAAACTGGTATATAATGCCCTGCAAATGCCAGGGATATTGTTTGAAAAAGATACA